>SXHS01000270.1 GCA_005773145.1 Planctomycetaceae bacterium
AGGCGGTGAGCGGAATTATCGCGTTGGTCCCTCAGTCTGCGGAGGTCGATGACCGAGATAGTGAAACCACCCTGCAAGAGCTCCACGCCCTCGCAACGCTGGCCCGAACCTCTCGGCTGATCGGCGCGCGCCAAGAAGGCATCATTATCAATGCCTCGCGGCTCTCGTCGCGTTCGGCCGGCAGCATCATGCTGCCGGCCGAACACATCTGTTTGATGGATATCAATGCCACCGTAGCCGACAGTTTGCTGCAAGCCCACCAGGACATGCACACACGCTTTCCCGTCACGAGTCGCCCAGGGGATCCTCAAAGCATCATCGGATACGTCAACTTCAAGGACCTGGTAGCCTGCCTGAGAATTTCCCCCCGAGAACCGTCCCTCAAGGGGCTGCTTCGGCCGCTCGTCAGCTTCCGCGAGGACCAGACGCTAACCCCATGTCTAGAACGGCTGATCCATGAACACACCCACATCGCTTTGGTGCGCGACACATCCGGACGCATCGTCGGCATGATCACGCTGGAAGATATCCTGGAAGAACTGGTGGGGGACATTCGGGACGAATTCGATCGACTGCCAGCCGTGATCACCGCCACGGGAAGCGGCTGGATGGTGTGCGGTGGCGCCGCCATTGAGGCGGTTCAGACCACCACCGGGCTGCACTTGAGCTCCTTTACGAGCAGCCGAGCCAACTTCAACGATTGGCTCACGGAGCACCTAGGACGGCCCCCTCGTCCGGGCGAGGAACTCCGCATCGACGACCGCCGAGTCCTGATCCGCAAGACACGCCGCAACGCCGTTCTGGAGGCCATCGTCGAGGGGCCGCCCCGACTGGATTTATCCTGAACTCGCAGAATCGCTCGTGCAGTACCGACGACAACCGTAGGATTTCCAATGGCCAACTCATCTCAACAGCGTAGACTGCGTCATGTCGTGCTCATCAAGTTCCGGCATGATGTTACCGCCGAACAGATTCACGAATTGACCACGGCCTTAGCAGCCCTGCCCAAAAAAATCCCCGAAGTGGAATCATTGGAATGGGGCACCGATAACAGCCCCGAGGGTTTGGCGCGTGGGTTCACGCACTGCTTCCTGATGACGTTTCGAGATGCGGCCGCCCGCGATGTGTACCTGCCGCATCCGGAACACCAGAAGTTCGTTGCAATTCTCAAACCGCGTCTGGAGGATGTGTTGGTCGTGGACTACTGGTCGGAGTAGTCTCGAGGTACGCTAGCATCACAGGCTGGAAGCCTATGCCACGGGGGATCATTCGGTCGCCATTTCGCGGCGAATCTGCTCCATGGGCTCCCACACCTGGTCGACTTCGTCCTTGAAAAGATCTCCGATCAACAGATCGGTTACCAATCCCTTCAGGTGAGGATAGGCTTTGACGAACCGACCAAAACTAAAGCCTTCATAATACGCGCAGACGAGTCGTCGCATGCGTTCCATGCCGCGCACGAACTCGGGCTGCCAGGTTCCCAATGCGGCGGCGGAGGTATCTCCCGACGCCAGGCCGGCCCCGATGGCATCTGCGGCCAGTTGCCCGGATTTCAAAGCCAAGAGCACCCCCGACGAATACAACGGGTCTAAAAATCCAAACGCATCACCCACCAAGACCCAACCATTCCCGGCCACCTGTGTCGCGCGGTAGGAGTACTCTTTCAGTATCCGAAAAGGTGCGACACGTTCGGCATTTGCAATCCGCGGCTGCAACCCGGGGCAGCGGGCCACTTCCTCAAAGTAGATCGCCTCGTGATCTTTGGTGGCTCGGTTCTTAAACAAATAATCGTGCCCCGCAACGACTCCCACGCTCACCACATCATCATGTAGTGGGATATACCAGAACCAACCGGCCTTGTCTTGAGTCTGCAAGACCATCGTCGCCCCCTCATCGCGACCAGCGTCTCGATAAGCCCCCTTCCAATAGGTCCACAAGGCAGCCTTTTTCAACAATGGGTCCCATTGACGCAATTTCATGCGATCCATCAGCAAGGTACTCTGACCACTTGCATCCACCACAACACGAGCTGGAACCGTGCGCGTCGAGCCATTTTCAAACTTCACCTGAACTCCGCTAGCCCGATCACCTGCACCGTTCGCATCGGGTTCGAAGAGAACTTCGACTACGTGCGCGCCTTCATGCACCGCAACGCCGTGATCGCGCGCGTTGTTCAGCATCAATTGGTCAAACTCGCTGCGCAGCACCTGCCAGGTCTGGGAGGACTCGTGCGGCTTGTTGTCAAAGAAATAGAACGGTTCGGACAACTTTCCGTGCTGATTAACGAACTGCACACTGTGTTTTTTTACGAAATGGCTTTTTTTGAGCTTTGGCAACATCTGAAGGCGTTCCAAGACATGATAGGTCTCGGGGATCAACGACTCTCCGATGTGAAAGCGTGGAAATTTCTCTCGTTCGTAAAGGGCCACGCGATACCCCTGCTGGGCAATCAGGGTGGCGGTGGTCGTGCCCGATGGCCCGCCACCGATCACCACGACCTCGACCGGCGATTCTTGAGTCGTGAGAGGTTTTGGTTGGATGTCCATGCTGGCATTATACCCGGCCAACTCCCATTGCAAAGTCTGAGACGATTTCCTGCGTGAACGGCAGGGCTCAGCGGCCCCCTGGGCGCAACACCCAACGGACCGCCACCAGTAGTGGCGCCATCAGCAGCAGGCACATGCCAACCAGTATGGGCACGAGGTACCCCAGGTAGAAAATCGGCTCAGTGAACTCCCAAAGGTGGCGCCAGCCTATGAGGAGTACGGCGGTACCCGCACAGATGAATGGACCGTAGGCAATCTCGTGCCGACGCGTCAGCAACCATTGGGCCACGGCGATCAGGACGCCGGCCAAAGGGGCCAGGAAGAATATGATCAAGGTGGACTGCCAACCCACGAACGCGCCAATCATGGCCATCAGGGTCACATCGCCAAACCCCATCGCCTCCTGGCGCAAGGCAAAGGAGGCCACTACGCGCACGCTCCAAATCAATCCGCCGCCACAGGCTGCCCCGACGAGCGCCGTCAACAGGCCTTGCCAGTGAGTCTCCCCCCAACACCAGACGCAGACCACCAGTAAACATCCCAGTCCCCACATCCGACCGATCCTGCGACCGTATTCATGTCGTGCCATGCTCGCGCACAGAAACGAGATGGCCTTTCGCCAACCGAGTCGTAGCGTCCAAGTGCGGGGACAGATGGCGAAGCACCAAGCGGAGAAACATGCCAATCCCAACAGCATGCCGCGCCAATCATCAAGCCAGGGGTAGGCGTCCCAAGCGGCCGGCTGCGTTAGCCACAACGGTTCCACGAGCGTTGCCGGATCCCATCGGACCACCGGCAATAGTGATCCGGGCTGGCATATCGCCAGGGCGCATCCCACCAGCAATCCAGGACGCGTGATTTCGTCGGGTATGGTTTGTTCGTCAATATCAATGAACGTGGCAACCAACATGAGACTCATCAGGATGGCATGAGACACCAAACGGACGGCCAGGGACGGATCCGGACGGCCCGCCAGCTCCCTGGGGAGCAATCCGCCGTGCAGGTGCCAGGCCACCAGCCCGACCAGGCCGACCCCGCAAGCCAGTTCGATGAGCATCGGTCGGATCCAATACGCACGCCCATGCAACGGTACCTCGCGACGCAGAAAGTACCAACCGATGATGGGAAGCCGGTCGTACCAGTGGCGTGGCGGCGCGGCCGGATCCGGGGCTGACCACGGGCCAATAGCTCGTGCGTGCCACGCCAAGCGGTAGATGCCTCGATTCAGTTGTGTGCCCACCAACACACCCAGGAGCGCCAAGAGGCTCCAATTCATGGCGACGGGGCAGACATCATCTGCGAAGTTCGGCAACAAAACATTGTCCCTTCATCCTTCAGAACCCTCTTTTTGTCGCCGTCGCCATATTGCAGTGCCCTTCGAGCGCTATTCGCTTGACCGGCCCACCTGATGCAATCCTCGATACCAACACTCAATCTCGATCGACTCATCGGCTGGCGTTCGATGATCGGTATCGATGGTCCAGTCGGCGCAAGCAGCATAGATAGCCATACGGGCCGCCAGCAACTGCTCGATTTCAATGCGTCCTCCCTGAGAAGTCAAGTCGGGACGCTGCATGCGGCTTACCGGATCCTGGGCCAAACGTTGTTGGATGCTGTCGACGGAGGCGCGCAGCCACACGGTACGTGCGTGCTGGCGTAATCGCTCGCGACTATCCTCACGAAACACGGCTCCACCACCCAGCGCCAGCACAACGTGATCACGTTGCAGGGATTCGGCCAAGGCGGTCGCCTCAAGTTCCCGAAACGCCGGCTCCCCTTCATCTTGAAAGATCTGTGCGATGGTCCGACCGGACGCACGCTGCACCTCGTCGTCGGTATCGCACCAAGCCCAGCCCAGCCGCGACGCCAACAGTTTCGCCACCGTACTCTTTCCTGTTCCTCGATATCCGATCAAGGCGATGTTCATGGCTGGGCATCACAATTGACGAGCAGCACCTATGGTGCGTTTCATAACGTTGCGCATGACGTCGGTGGGGGCTTCTCGTCCGGTGAAGTATTGATACTGCAGTGCGGCCTGTCCGATAAACATCTCGACTCCCGTAATGACTTTGCAGTTCCGACTGCGGGCTTCCTTGATCAGCAATGTTTGCTCGGGATTGTAGACCATATCGAAGACGACCGTGACGGGGCGCAGATAGTGCATATCAAAGGGCGTCTCATCCACGTTGGGGTGCATACCGACCGGAGTGGCGTTGACAAGAACATCGTACTTGGTGGCGTGCCGATTGGCCCATTCGGTGGCGCGCCCACCAACATGTTGCGCCAGAACCGTGGCAGCGTTTAATGTCCTCGCAGCAATGACCAACTGAGCTCCTCGGCGTTTAATGCCATAGGCGACCGCGCGGGCCGCCCCGCCGGCCCCCAAAATTAGTGCCGTCTTCCCCGCCCAAGAATCTCCGCCGGTGGGCTTGGCCATGGCCTTGTCCAAACTCGACATGGCCGCACGATAGTCCGTGTTGAACGCGACCAACTGCCCCTCTTCCAAGATCACGGTATTGGCGGCGCCGATTCCTTTCGTCGCACCGTCCACCTTGGTGCAATGTCGCAAGATCGTCTCCTTGTGGGGGATCGTCACGCTCAGCCCGTGCACGTCCAAAGTCGGACAGTCCTGTAGGAATTGCGGCAGGTACTCACTAGGCACGCGAAAAGGCACGTACACACAATCGAGCCCATCATGAACGAAGGCCGAATTGTGAATCACCGGACTCAAACTGTGTCCCACGGGGTCCGCTATCACACCATACACGCGCGTCGTCTCTTTAATCCGCCCGTAGTGAAACACCTCATTCATCGCTTGATAACTCAACTGCCCAGGGGCAAGGGCCCGTTCGTGATGAAAGGTGGCAAACGTGAATGGGGAGCCAAACTTGCCCCCCAAAATGCGGGATGGTGTGCCGATCTCACCCATACACAGTCCGACGGTGCGGGGTCCATTCAATTGGCTTGTCTGCTTGATCAGTTGCAACATGCGAACGTTGTCATGCGGCTGGTTGGCCATCGTCGCCAACTTGACAATATCCGCATCGTGGCGAGCCAGGCGTTGATGGATTGCCAACAAATCTTCGGGCGTCTTGTGAAAGTCATGATGGCTGATGATGCGCTTAGTCTTGCCAAATCGTGGAATGGCCGCCGCAACGTCCTCTTCCAGATCGACGTATTCACAACCTTCGGCAATGGCCGACCGCAGCAGCATGCGGCGATCATCCTCGCTTCCCCGCCACCTGCCACCGTCGGGTTCGCGGCGGCACGTGATGATCACAGGGCCAGGGCGTTCCCCCAACAGCCGCTTCAGATTGACTTCCCCATTGATGTAGTCCAGCCGCAACTCGACGAGTTCTGCCCCCTGTTCCACCAGGTGAGCATGCTCTGCCAAAAGCTGTTTATGACGACCACGGCCAATACTGACGCAAATCATGATGGTCCTGTACGTTTGAAACGTCGATCCAATTCTTCCCGCGTGAAGATCAGGGCCGTGGGGCGTCCGTGCGGACAATGATGGGCATCTTGCACCAGGTGCCGGCGTTGCAACAAGGCCGCAACCTCTTCGGGAGCCAGGCGGTCTCCCGCCTTGATCGCCGCCTTACATGCTACTGTATGGAGCATCTCATCCAAAAGATCCCGGCGTTCGGGGGCCTTGTGATCGATTAGCAGGTGGTTGGCCAGCTGATTGAGCAATTCGCACGGACCCAGATTGGCCAGCATGGCCGGATAGCTGGAAACCAGGATCGTATCGCCACCGAAGGATTGAACTTCGATGCCCATTTGGGCGAGCAGGTCTTGATGCTCGAGCACACACGCCGCCTCGGCCGGGCTGAGTGTCACCGTCTCGGGGACCAGAAGTCGCTGAGATTCGACGCTCCCCTTCAGCACACGCTCCCGCAGCTCTTCGTACAGAATGCGTTCGTGTAGGGCATGTTGGTCGACCACCACCACCCCCTCATCACATTCCGTCACCAGGTAGCGGTTATGGATCTGCAAGGCGCCGCTCCCCCCGTACGACTCAGCCGTAGGGCTGGCCCAACGAGTCTCGCCACCGGGCTCTGGGGTAGCAGCGGGCGAACCGGCGGGGGCAGCGGCCGCGACAAATTCCCGCATTGCGGAGGGTGTCGGGAGGGGCAGGGGGGTGGGGGGCGGATGGGGCAGGTCGAGGCGAATCTGCCGCGCGGGCTCCCCTCCGCCACCCACACCAGCAACATGCTCACTTGGTCTGGCGGCCTCCATCGTGCTCCCCATGGCCTCGGGGCGCACGCGCGCGGTCAGGTCGGTGGTCAGAAATCGGCTCCGGATGGTGGCCAGCAATTGTCCGTAGATCGAGCCGCTGTCCACGAAGCGCACCTCTAATTTGGTCGGATGCACGTTGACGTCCACGGCGTCAGCAGGAATTGTGAGGCGCAGAAAAGCGACCGGGTAGCGGCCCACCATCATCAGGCCGCGGTACGACTCGGTAATCGCATGCAGGATCGACCGATCACGAATGAAGCGGCCGTTCAGGAATACATACTGCATGCGATTATGGCTGCGGCTCAGGCTAGGATCCGCCACATACCCGCGCAGCTTGATGGGCCCTTCGACACTTTCCACAGGGAGGAGAACCTCGCCGATGTCGTGCCCCAACAATGTGGTGATGCGACTGCGCCAATCGCCCGCCGGCAGATCGATCAAGGAGCGTTCATTGTGGCGCAGGGTGAAATGAACCTCATCGTGCGCCAAGGCAATCCGTGTGAGGGCCTCGGTAATATGCCCCATCTCCGTCTGCACGCCGCGCAGGAATTTACGGCGTACCGGCGTGTTAAAAAACAGGTTGCGCACCTCGATCACGGTGCCTGGGGTACCACCACAGGGGATCACCTCGCCCACGACGCCGCCGGCCACTTCTAGCTGTGCGCCTTCCATCTGATCGTGGGCGCGGCTGCGGATCACGAATTGGCTGATTTCCGCGATGGAGGCTAAGGCTTCGCCGCGAAAGCCGAGTGTTTCCACATGAAAGAGATCATCCGCTTGTCGAATCTTGCTGGTGGCGTGACTGGCCACGGCCAGGGGGAGTTGTTCGGCTGTGATGCCATGGCCGTTGTCGGCGATGCGCACTAATTGGCTCCCCCCTTGCTCGATGGCCACGTCGATGCGGGTCGCACCGGCGTCGATGGCGTTTTCCAGTAGTTCCTTGACGACGCTGGCCGGGCGCTCAATCACTTCGCCGGCCGCGATCTTATTCACAACGCTCTGAGACAATCGCTCAATCCGAGTCATGATGACGCCCTCACAATCCCCAGTCCTTGATTTTGCGGTAGAGGGTGCGGGCTCCAATAGCCAGGATCCTCGCGGTCTCTTCCCGATTGCCCTGGGTCATCTCCAACGTATGTTGGATGGCCCAACGTTCGATCTCCCACATGGGCCGGCCGATTAGCTCGTTGGGCCCACTCGCAGGCGACGTCGCAAGCACCGTGGCACCGCTGGTCTGCACCGGAGCGGCCAGTTCTTGGGGGAGATCGTCCTCATCCAAAATCTCATTCGTATCGATCACCACCATGCTTTCGACCACGTTGCGAAGTTGACGCACGTTGCCGGGCCAATCGTAGGCAAACAATCGGCGGCCGACCGCGCCGGAGATACCTCGTACGGTTTTATGATGTCGTCGCGCGAAGTGCTTACGAAAGTAATCCACCAGCGGTATGATATCCTCGCGACGAGATTGCAGTGGGGGCAAATCGACCGTCACGACCTTCAGGCGATGATACAGATCGCGTCGGAATGTCCCCTCTTCGATGGCATGATCGAGATTGCGATTGGTTGCCGAGAGAATTCGCACGTTCACGGAGATGGGCTTGTTCTCACCAACTCGCACAATTTCACCGCTCTCCAGGACGCGCAGCAACTTGATCTGAGTGGGCATGGGCATATCCCCCACTTCGTCGAGAAACAGAGTCCCTCCATTGGCGTATTCAAAGCGACCAACACGATCCAATGCTGCGTCGGTGTAGGCACCACGGACGTGACCAAACAGTTCGCTTTCGAGCAGATGCTCACTCAGCGCGGCGCAATTCAAGGCCACGAACGGTTTCTTTTTGCGAGGGCTATTCTGATGGATGGCCTGGGCCACTAGTTCCTTGCCAGTCCCGGTCTCCCCTTGGATGAGCACGCTGGCGTCGGTGGGGGCCAGGCGCCGCACGCGATCGATGAGCGCCTTCATCTGGTCACTGACGTAGATAATACCTTCGAAGCCGAATTTATCGTCCAGGCGGCGATGCAAGTCCACATTGACCAGTTTCAACCGTACGGCATCGGCCGCCTTCTCGGTCACGGCGCGTAGCCGATCCGTATTGAGGGGCTTTTCCAGGAAATTGAAGGCCCCTTTTTGCATGGCCTCCACGGCGGTGAGCACCGAGCCATGTCCCGTCACCACAATCACTTCGGCGTCGGGCAAATTCTGTTTGGCGGTGGCCAAGATCATCATGCCGTCGATTTCGTTCATGACCAAGTCGGTAATCACAACATCGAAGTTATCCAGTTCAATGCGGCGTGCCCCCTCCGGACCCGAGGTGGCCGTGGTGCAGTGATATCCCACCCGCTCCAAGGTTTCGGCCATGGCCTGCGCGTGGCTCTTGTCGTTATCCACCAGCAGCACGCGCACAGGGGAAGCCGGAGGATCCGGGGATGCGCTTCGAGATGGTTCGGTCATGCTGCCGATCATAATCCATGCCCGCGCACGCGAGAAGCGGGCGATACGTTCCGACCAGCCGAGAACTACCCCGTAGCTGTTAGTCGCCGGCTGGGGAAGCACGGTGGGGCGCCTCGTCTCCCATCAGTCGTGGAGGCATCGGGAACTCCAGCGTGAACTTGGTGCCGCGACCCAATTCACTCTGAACGTCGATACGTCCACCGTGGGCCTCGATCCCCTTGCGGGCCATGGGGAGTCCCAGCCCCGATCCGCCATCCTTGGTGGAAAAAAAAGCTTCGAACATACGCATGGCGGTCCCCGGATCCATCCCGCAGCCGGTGTCGATCAGATCCAAGGCCACGCCATTGCGAGTCAGGCGCGTACGAGCCGTCAATTGGCCCCCATCCACCATGGCCTCAATCGCATTCTTCACGAGATTGACGAGTGCCGCTTGCAGGGTCTGCTCATCGATCATGATGCTGGGTAGGTCCGGATCCAAGAAGCGGGCCACCGCAATCCCCTGGGCTGCTGCCTGGGGCGCGAACAGATCCAGCACTCGCGAGATGTGCTCGTTCAAGCTTCCGGGAGATAGTTGCAAGGGCAACACGCGGGCAAAGCGTAGAAACGAATCGAGCAGGTGTTCCAGCCGATGGCATTGGCTCTGAACGATCTGCACTTTCTGCAGCGCGCGACGTTCCGCTGGACCAGCTCCGGGACCGAGATCCTCGGCCAAGAGCTCCATATTCATGCGAATTACCGACAAGGGGTTCTTGATCTCGTGCGCCAGCGCGCCAGCCAACTGCGCGATCTCGTGATATTGCTGGCGCAGACGTTGATTTTCGTCTGCGCCAGCATGAGGTGTGTCGGCCATGCAGCTCGTCCTGATTAGGACTTAACAGCGGGACCGGGCTCTTCCGTAACCCCCAGTTCTCGCAAGGCACGCTTCCGGCTCAATTTCACCCGGTCGTGGTCGTCGATGTCGATCACAAACACTTTCATCTGATCGCCGACCTTACAAAAATCGCCAACACTCTTCACGTAATTGTCGGAGAGCTCGCTCACGTGACAGAGTCCGTCCCGTCCAGGGAGGATTTCGACAAACGCCCCGAAATCCTTGACACTCGTGACCTTGCCATCGTAGATTTTCCCGATCTGCACGGTGGCCGTCACCAACTCCACACGGGACAGTGCCGCTTGAGCCCATTCCGAGTTGCTGCTGGCGATCGTCACCGTTCCGTCGTCCTCGACTTCGATGACCGTCCCCGTGTCCTCTTGGATGCTGCGGATATTCTTGCCACCTGGTCCGATCAGCAGGCCAATCTTCTCCGGGTCGATCGAAGTGCGCAACAGTCGCGGCGCCCACGGTGACAACTCGGCCTTCGGACAGGGAATGGCCAACAGCATCTTACGGAGGATTTCGATGCGTGCCTCGCGGGATTGGGTCATCGTGGCCCGAATGATCTCCTCGCTGATCCCGGCGATCTTGAGATCCAACTGAATCCCCGTGATGCCGTTCTGTGTCCCCGCGATCTTGAAGTCCATATCGCCGAAATGATCCTCGTCGCCGATGATGTCGGTCAACAAGGTCCAGCGATCTTTCTCACAAACCAGGCCCACGGAGATGCCGGCAACGGGATTCGTGATCGGCACACCCGCGTCCATAAGGGCCAACGTCGCGCCGCAAACGGAGGCCATCGAGCTGGAACCGTTGGATTCGAGGATTTCTGAAATGACGCGAACCGCGTAGGGAAAGTCCGCCGGATTGGGGAGCACGGGATTCACACTGCGCTCCGCCAGGGCGCCATGCCCAATCTCACGCCGGCCCGGTCCGCGAATGGGGCGACACTCGCCCACGGAAAACGAAGGGAAGTTGTAGTCCAGCATGAATTTCTTGGAGTATTCCTCCGTGAGTCCATCCACGCGCTGTTCATCGCGCGAGGTCCCCAAGGTCACCGTGACCAGCGCCTGGGTCTCACCACGCTGGAAGACGGCCGAACCGTGGGTGCGGGGGAGAACGGCGACGTGGCAGTCGATATTCCGCAGCGTACTAGAATCCCGCCCATCGGGTCGGGTGCCGGCGAGAATCAAGTCTCGCACCACCTGCTGTTCCAGATCGTGCCACGCCTTGCCAAAAAGCTGTGCGGAGCTGGGATCGGCGGCCGCATCGGGGATCAAGTCGGCCATGGCCTGTTTCTTCAGCGCAGACACGGCCTCGGCGCGTGCCTGCTTCCCCTCGGTCTGCTTGGCCTTTCGGAAGGAGTCGTAGAATCGGCCTCGCAACAAGCCAATAATTTCCGCTGGAGGCGGAACGGTGTGGCTGGTTTTCACCACACCCACGGCAGCCACCAACTCGTCGTGCATATCACAAATCAGCCGGATCGTACGGTGGCACTCGACAATCGCCTCGGCCATCAATGATTCCGGCATTTCACGAGCAAACCCCTCGATCATCAATACCGATTCACGATTGCCCGACACGATCAAGTCCAACTCACTGGATTCCAGGTCCTCGTGGCTCGGAAACACGATCCACTCGTTGCCAACTCGCCCCAAACGCACCGAGGCCAGCGGCCCGCGGAACGGCAGTGGCGAAATTTGCAACGCGGCACTGGTGCCATTCATCGCCAGGACATCGGCATCATTTTGTCGATCGCTCGAAACTACAATCGACTGACACTGCACCTCGTCGTGAAACCACTCCGGAAACAAGGGGCGAACGGGCCGGTCCATCAGTCGGGCCGTGAGGATCTCTTTCGTGGAGGGGCGTCCCTCCCGCTTGAGGAAACCGCCCGGAAATTTCCCGGCCGCAGAGGTCCGCTCGCGGTAATCGCAGGTGAGGGGAAAGAAGTCGATCCCCGGCCGCGGCGGCCCCGACGTGACGGCATTGATCACAACCGTCTCGCCGTACTGCACCACCACGCATCCGGCCGCTTGCTTGGCCAAGAAGCCCGTTTCAAATGATAGAATCTCACGCCCAATTCGCTTTTCAATTCTTGTCTTCGCCATCATTTCCCTCAAATTCAATTTCTCTTGACCCCACACGACCGATCACACATCACCCCGTCCGCCCGTACGGAAACAGTCTCCGAATGGCAGCACGGAATGGCATCACGGTCGAACAACAAGGAACAAGGGAAAAGGGAAACGTTGGCTTGGGGCAGCGGCGGTCCACTGCACAGATCCGAACATCACGAATCCGAACCGCTCGATCCGCCTGAGAGGCCGCCTCGCGCCCATGACCTCACCCGCTGCAAATAACGAGCGAGATACAGGCATCGCCAAGGCCACCCTAGCTGCCAAGAGGCGCAGGCCACCGGCATAGCACACAAGCAAAAAACGAAGCCGTAAGACTACTTGCGAATGTCCAACCGACCGATGACGTCCAGATACCGTTGCGGGGCAACCCGCTTCAGGTAGTCGAGCAATCGCCTGCGGCGACTTACCATCATCAGCAACCCCCGCCGGCTGGCGTGGTCCTTTCGATGGGTGCGCATGTGCTCGGTCAGGCCGTTAATCCGAGTCGTCAGCAGTGCGATCTGGACCTCGGGCGACCCTGTGTCGCTGTCGGACCGCTTGTACTGCCCAATCAAACCCTGTTTCTGCTCATTCGCAATGGTCATGGAATACCCGTGACGGTTACGCGCCGGTGCAACTTGTGCTTCAGCGGCCCTGCCGCACCGTTTCTCCTTTGCCCCCACCCTTCTCGGTAGGGACCCAACAACTAATACGACACCACTTACACGATTACCTACTTACACCACCCAATGTAGCAAGTGATCCGCGGAATGCAACCGCAGATAACGGGCTGTACGGCCAATTTTCGGCAATTCACACCCCGAAGCTCAAAATCCAACGCCGTGAAGGATTTTATGCCGGGAAAGATGGGGGTTCGCTTGTTCCCAGGCAGGAGCCCTCATGTTATGCTGGCCCCTTCAGCACCAGAACGCCTACCCCCCGCGCCTGGGACTCTTTGCCCGGAGGGGCAACGGGGGCGAGCTGGCATCCGGAGCGAGGTCGCTTTTTGGTTGCCCCCCTTGGATCCAACAGGAGAGCCCGCCAGGGCACCGGGCCATGACCGGTAGTCGCAATCACCTCAAGGGCCTGCTGGCCAATCGGCAAGTGGCCCTCGGAGCTCAATTACGCTTTGGCGTGCCGGCGATTGCCGAGCTTTTTGCCACGGCCGGCTACGATTTTCTAGTCATCGATGGTGAGCACGCGCCCCAGACGCCCGTCGGCATCCAGGCCCAATTACAGGCCATTGCCGGTCATGCTTGCACCCCGCTGGTTCGTTTCGGCCGCAACGACTCGGACGAAATTCGGTTGGCGCTGGACATGGGTGCTGGAGGGGTTCTGATTCCACTCGTCAAAACAGCACACGACGTGGAAAAGCTGGTACATGCCTGCCGGTACCCACCGGCGGGGGAGCGCAGCTATGGCCCATCCCGCGCGTATCGTTACGGGTTTGACCGCGACTACTTCGCGGCGGCCAACGATAGCGTGGTAACGATGATCATTATCGAGACCCGCGAGGCCGTGGAAAATATCGATGCCATCCTGGCCGTCGAGGGGCTCGATACGTTCGTGATTGGCACGGCGGACCTGTCGATTGCGCTGGGTGCGCCGCTGGATTATCAGCATCCCGACGTCGTGGCGGCCGTGGATACGATCTTGTCGGCTGCGCGTAGGGCCGGCAAGCCGGCGGGGGTCGGGTACGCCGCGCATGATCACACCCTAATGCGACAACGGATCGATCAGGGAGTGCAGGTCCTGCTGGCCAATGGGGACGAGTGGATCTTGCACGAACAGTGCCAACAAATCGTGTCCCAATTCCAGCCGCTGCGAGCAACGCGGTGACAGAGCCTGGAAAAGAGAGAAACCCGATTTTTTCCCGGCAGAAAATCCGTCACGGCGTGGCCGTTGGGGCGGCCGCAGGCCGCTGCTCTCGGCGGCGGCGTTCGGTCATCGCGATGGCCTTGAGCAGCCCACGAGCCTTGTTCTGTGTTTCCTGATATTCCTGGCTGGGTACACTGTCCGCCACGATGCCAGCCCCCGCCTGCACATAAGCCTTATGGCCTTGCACGACCATGGTTCTGAGCGCAATGCAGGTATCCATATTGCCACTGTAGTCCCAGTAGCCCACCGCCCCCGCATAGGGTCCGCGTCGATGGGGCTCCAACTCGTCGATAATCTCCATGGCCCGCACTTTCGGCGCGCCGGAGACCGTCCCGGCTGGCAAACTGGCCTGCAGCGCATCGAACGCATCGCGGCCTTCGGCCAAGCGTCCGGTGACATTCGAAGTGATGTGCATCACATGGCTGTATCGCTCGATCGACATCACGTCGGACAATTGCACGCTGCCAAATTCAGCGACGCGACCAACGTCATTGCGTCCCAGATCCACCAACATCACATGCTCGGCGCGTTCCTTGGGATCGGTCAATAGCTCCTCTGCCAATCGTTGATCTTCGGCTGCGTCCCGGCCTCGAGGGCGTGTTCCGGCCAGGGGGCGCACGGTCACTTCGCGATCGACGACGCGACAGAGGATTTCCGGCGAGCTCCCCACGAGCGTGACCTCGGGGGTCCGCAGAAAAAACATAAAAGGGCTTGGGTTGACCACGCGCAGCGTACGGTAGATTTCCAAGGGGGGAGCTGTGATCGGCACTTCCATGCGTTGGCTGAGCACGACCTGAAAGATATCTCCCGCCTGAATGTACTCGACGCAGCGTCGCACGGCTTTCTCAAACTCACTCTGCTCAAAATTGGAGCGAACGCTCAACTCTTGTTCGGGATCTCCGTCGTCCCAGGTGTCGACGGGAACCAAGCCACCTCGTGGTGTGGACAAGCGATCCACCCATTCGTCCACTCGATCCACCGCGTCGTCGTAGGCCTGACGCGGATCGGCAAACCGATCCAAACGGGCCATTGCCACGACCATGAGGCATTTGTAGATATTGTCGAAGATGATCATGCGATCGTAGAACGCCAACGACAGATCGGGCAGATTCCGATCATCGGGGGGCGGGGAGGGGAGGTTCTCGACGTAGCGCACCACATCGTACCCCATATACCCCACGGCCCCTCCGCAAAATGGCGGCAACTCGGGGAGGTGGACCGCGCGCAGCGTGGAAAGTCGCTGTCGCACCTCGTCCAAGGGATTTGCCGACGTGAGCCGTTCCGTCGATGAAAATGGGGGGCCGGATCGCTGTGAGCCCGCGCCACGCGTTGCCGTCTCATGCCGAATCGTGACCTCCTCCCCGCGCGCCGTCACCTGTAGGAAGGGGGTCGCCGCCAGGAAGCTGTATCGTCCCACGCGTTCCCCCCCCACCACGCTTTCAAACAGGCAGGCCGTCCCGCCATCATCGATCCGATGGAAAGCCGTCACGGGGGTTAGGGTATCGCTAAGCATGCGGCGATAGACGGGGACCAAGCGACCGTCCTGGGCCAGCGAGCGAAAGGTATCAAAATTGGGTCGGTGTTGCATGCGCCAAGCTTACCGCGCGGCGGCCGCCCATCACAATAGGCAGGGATGCGTGGACGCAAAGTTGCTTCACGATCCGCGGACAACTACAATACGGTCAAGCTCACGAGCGACGCAAAACGCACGAAGCAATCGTTCGTGAGCGCGTCTTGCGGGCCAGGGGACATTCGAACCGACGGGATGAGCGACGCACGCTATGGAAGCCGGGGAGATACTCTTTCGACGCGGTTTGCTGGATGACCAACAGCTGCAACAGGTCCGCCGCGAGCAAAATGGCGAGGGGCCCTTGTGGACGGCGGTCCGATTGGGATACGTGCGCGAGGATGCGGCCCTGCGAGCCATCGCCGAGGCGATTGGCATCCCCTATCTCGACACGAGCGAGACCGAGCCCGACGTCGGCCTGTTGGCCGATTTTCCAGCGCGATTTATTCACCGCGACGGCTTGTTTCCAGTACGCCGCGATGCCCAGAGCCTGACCATTGCCACCAGCGATCCGTTTGACTTGTACGCGCTGGACGAGGTGAGTGCGGCGATGGGACTCCCCATCTCTCCCGTATTGACGCCACGGCAGGAGATCGCCACCTGGATCAAACGACATTTGGGCGTGGGGAGCGAGACGGTCGAGGGACTACTCGGACAGTCCGACGACGCGCCAATTCAGCTCTTGGATGATATCGAAACCGATGGCTCGGAACTCGCCGAATTGGCTCAAGAGGCCTCGGTGATCCGCTTGGTCAACGAGATTCTATTGGAGGCCGTTGCGGCCCGAGCCAGTGATGTGCACATCGAGTCCCAAGCGCACGGCCTGGCGATACGCTATCGCGTGGACGGCATGTTGCAACTGCAGCCGCTTCCCCCCGAGATTCACCGATTTCAAGCGGCCATTTTGAGCCGTTTGAAGATCATGGCTCGCTTGAATATCGCGGAAAAGCGTTTGCCGCAAGATGGCCGCATGAAGCTACGAGTCGCCAATCGCGAGGTGGATGTGCGCGTATCGGTAATCCCCATGCTGCACGGCGAGGGGATCGTGATGCGCATCCTGGACAAGAGCTCGATCGTGTTTGAATTGCGTCAGCTGGGCATGGGTCCAACCATTTACGAGCGTTTTCTGGAACTGATCCAAATGCCGCACGGCATTGTGCTGGTCACGGGCCCGACGGGCTCGGGTAAAACCACCACGCTTTACAGTGCACTTTTGGAGATACGCCGACCGGAAGTCAATATCATCACCTGCGAAGACCCCGTCGAATATCAATTGGAGGGAATCAATCAAATTCAAGTCCACCCGAAAATTGGATTGACTTTCGCCCATTCACTCCGTTCGATCCTACGGCACGATCCGGATGTGATTCTTGTGGGCGAAATTCGCGATCTGGAAACCGCGGAGAACGCCATTCAAGCCTCGTTGACGGGGCACTTGGTCTTCAGCACGCTACACACGAATGACGCAGCGAGTGCCTACGCCCGCTTGATGGATATGGGCGTCGAATCGTTCTTAGTTTCCAGCACTGTGGAAGCCGTCATGGCCCAACGCCTGGTGCGTACCTTGTGTGAACATTGCAAACGGGCCCAACAACCCGCTCGCAGTGATTTGCCCGAAGACTTTCCCCATACCCGGGCGCATGAGATGGGGGTGCCATGCTTTATTCCGGTCGGCTGCCGCCAATGCCGTCACACGGGCTACGCGGGACGGATGGGCATTTACGAATTGCTCCCCTCATCCAACGCCATTCGCACCTTGGCCCACGACCGGGCCAATACTTGGGACTTGGCCCGCGCGGCGTTGCAAGAAGGCATGGTCACACTGCGACAGGATGGCTGGGAGAAGGTCCTGCAGGGTCGCACCAGCGTCGAGGAGGTCGTGCGAGTGACCAAGGGAGATCGCGTCCTCAACCATGACTGAATTCACCTATTCCGCGCGCAACCTCCAGGGCGAACGAGTCGATGGGCTCATCGCAGCCGCCAGCGAGCGCGAGGCGATCGCACAGCTCTCCAGCCGGTCTTTGTTTCCGCTCGAAGTCCGCGAAAAATTGGCGGCGGCGCGGACTCTGCGGCCAACTCGCCGCGTGAGTGGAGAGCAGATGGCAACCTGTTACGGCCAGTTGGCCGCTCTGCTGCGCAGTGGCGTGCCCCTCCTACGTGCCCTCACCGTGCTGCGAGATCAGACCTCGCATGTCGGTTTGCAGGCCGTGTTGTCCGATGTGCATGATCAAGTCGAAGAGGGCATCGCGCTCCCCGTCGCCATGCAATGCCATCCACGTACGTTTCGACCCATGGCGATCAGCATGGCACGCGCGGGGAACGAGGGCGGATTTCTCGAAGACGCTCTTGATCGGGTGGCAGCGTTCACGGAACAAGAGGCCGACCTAAAAAGTCGGACCATGGGCGCTTTGGCCTATCCCGTCTTTCTGTGTGTCGTGGGAACGATCGTAGTGGCCGTCTTGATGATCTTCTTTGTCCCCAGTTTTGGCCAGATGTTCGACGACTTGCGCGAACGGGGTGAACTGCCCATGATGACCGACGTGCTGTTGACATTCAGCAATGGTCTGCGTCAATGGTCGCTGCTGCTGGCCATCGGGGCCGCGCTCGCCTTCGCCGCGGGGCGAAACTACTTGGCGACTGAACAAGGCCAGCGTCAGAAGGATCTGTGGAAGCTCAAATTGCCGCTGCTCGGTTCCATCTTCCAATCACTGGCCGTCGCCCGTTTCTGCCGCGTACTGGGGACCTTGTTGCACAACGGCGTCCCGATCCTCACCGCCTTGGACATCAGCCGTACCGCGGCCGGCAATCGCCTACTGGCAGAGGCCGTGGGAGCGGCCGCGGAAAACATCTCCGCCGGTCAATCGCTGGGGGCACCCCTGGCCAGCAGTGGCTACTTTCCCCCGTCCGTCGTGGAAATGATCGCCGTGGCCGAGGAGTCGAATACCCTGGAACGAGTACTCGTCGACATTGCCGATGGACTGGAACGACGGACGGCGCGGCGCCTCGACCTCATGGTCCGCTTGCTTGAGCCCGTCATGCTGCTCATACTGGCGGGTATTGTGTTGGTGATCGTGCTGGCCCTGCTACTCCCCGTCCTCAAGATGAGCAGTACCCTGTAAGCGGCGTTCCTGATCGTTCCCGCGATCCCTGGAAGGGAGAAACCACCGTGCGAGATAAAACACTCGGTATGCGAGATAAGACGCTCTGTCGCCAAGCTCCAAGACCAGCTTTCACGCTCTTGGAGGTGATGCTGGTCATGGTGATCCTCGTGATCCTAGCGTCACTGACAGGCGTCTACATTCGCAAGACCCAACAAACGGCGCTGATCGACGCAGCCCGAGCGCAGATTGGTCTCTTTGAAGATGCGCTCAAACTGTACGAAATCCACGTCCGCAATTTCCCCACAACCGCTCAGGGCCTGGATTCGCTGATCAACATGCCCGCTGGGCTGGCAAACGAATCCCGTTGGCGAGGCCCATACCTGGAAGGCAAACAGGTCCCTTTGGATCCTTGGGATCATCCCTATCGCTACGAGCTGGCCGACGGTGACAAGCCCGTGATCACCTCAGCCGGCGCCGATAGCGTCGATGGTTCGGACGATGACATCCGCAACGAATAACGTCGCCCCGATGGATCGAGCTCACGCTGGGTTCACGCTGCTGGAAATCACCTTGGTGCTGGCCCTGATGGTAATCGTGTATGCCCTGGCCATGCCTGCGTTGAGGGGTTCATTGGCCAGCCACCGTTTACATGCGGCGGCCGAACAGGTGCGAGTCGATTGGTCCAATGCCCGCGTAGCCGCCATGCGATCGGGTCAGACCCAAGTCTTTACTTGCCGCCCCGAAACAGCCGCCTATCAAATGGCCCCCTGGACCCAAAATGGCGATGATGGCGCGGCGACCGATGCGGAAACTTCGGACCGAGGCCCGCTGGCAGCGGCCCGCTCTCGACGTCTTCGCGAATTGCCCGTCGGCGTGCAGTTGGTCGAGGTGACCACGACCGATTCGAGATCTCAAGGCCTGCAGGCCGACGGCGACAATGGCGCGTTCGCCGTCTACTTTTTCCCTGATGGAACCACATCCCGCGCGCGCCTGGTCCTGTCGAATGCACGGGGTGAACGGGCGGCCATTCGTCTGCGCGATTTGACCGGCATTTCCGAGTTGGAACCCGACGACTCTTAAGCGGCATCGCGACTATGAATCCCAGCCCATTCCACCGTCGCCACACTGACTCTCACGGGCTTTCATTGCTGGAAGTCATGCTTGCGCTCTCGATCTTAGTCATTGGACTGGCCGGCGTCGGTCAATTGATTGCCCTCGGCGCAAAGAGCGCCGCGCTGGCACGCGATCAAGTCCGCGCCCAATTGTTGTGCGAAGCGATTCTGGCCGAGATCGCGGTCGGAGCGAGGCCTGCAGAATCCAGTCCCTTGGCTACGTACGATCCGGATCCGGAGTGGCAGTATGGCGTCGACGCACAGCCAGTAGGCGATTCCGGACTGCGCTCCGTTACCGTAACCGTGCAGCGTGAGGGAAATGAAAAATCGGCCTTCACGCTCGGGCAATGGATCTTTGCGGCCAACGGCATCGCAAATTCGCCGACGGAATCCAACCCGACGAACAATCAAGATGGTGATCCGCGCGTCAACGACCTCAATTGAATGAATCTCGCTCCCAGGCAGGGCCTTGTCCCATGCGCTCAACAATTGCCAGCCACCCCAAACGTCGTCATCGCGGTATCTCGCTGCTAGAGACCATGTTGGCACTGGCTATTTCCAGTGTGATGATTGGCCTGATCGGAATGGCGTTGAATATCTCATTGGGTACACTTGATCGGGGGAAGCAGGAAACGACAGCGGCCCAATTGGCGCACACCCTATTGCGCCAAATTTCCCACGATCTGCGTTGTGCCCTCCCACCTCCCGGCGCCCCAAGCACCTCTAGACCTGGAACCGATTCGGTGGATACCTTGACGCCCGACTCGTCTGCTGACGCAACCAGCGCCAGTCTATCCACAAGCGTGTCGCCGGCCTCCAAGTCCAACTCGGGGCTGATGGGCAATCGTGAGGAATTACAGTGGGATCTGCTGTACGTGCCGCGACCGGACGAGGTTTCCTCGACAACCCACAATGGGACCATTTCGGCAACAGGATACTCGGCGAGCGGAATCAAGACGGTTGCATACTTCATGCGCCGTGGCACGGCGGACAACGGCCTGGCTCGAGCGCCGAGTGCGGCAGAGGGCCTGATCCGTCGAGAAACCGATCGGGCGACGTCACAGTGGGCCGTGGACCGCGGCCAACTTGCGTCGTCCGACGAAACCCTCGAGCCCCTGGCGCCCGAAGTCGAATCGCTCGAGTTTCGCTACTTCGACGGTACCCAATGGCGCGAGGAGTGGGATTCGACCCTAGCAGGTCGTCTACCCGTCCTCGTGGAAATCACGATTGGCATGCGCGACGTCGACGACAGCCACAACCGATTGCCGGGAACCCCAGTCGCGCATCGTGTTGGTTCGTCCCTGGATGCACTGCAGGGAGACTTGGTGTTCCGCACGGTGGTGCCCATCGCGGCGGTCCAAGGACGCGCGGAGGTCGACTGGCCCAATAGCTCCGACACCGACAACAACGCCGACAACGCTGACTCCACGCTTAGCGCCGAGCCGCAACCATGAAAATCCAGGCGACGAAAAAACGCGGGGGTGCGACTTTCACGACACGCACGCAGCGCGCGAGACCGCGTCGGCGCGGATTGGTGCTGCTGTTGGTGCTGGTCGCCATCGTACTGCTGTCTTTGGCCGCCTACACCTTTGCCCATTGGATGACGGCCGAGTTGGCCGCGGCTAGCGCGCGCGGGGACCAAGGTCAAGTTGAACTGCTGGTCGACTCCGGCGCGTCGCTGATTCGCAGCGTCTTGACGGAAGGGGCAGGGGGGCGTCCCCCCAGCGGCGACCTTGCCGACAACCCGGCCATCTTTCGCGGCGTGTTGGTACGAAATGATGCCGACAGTCGGTTGCGCGGCCGGTTCACCGTCCTTGCAGCCCATCCGGCCTCGGAATTCGTCACCAGCGGCGGCGTTCGCTACGGACTGTCCAATGAGTCCGCGCGTTTTAATCTGGGCCATTTGGCTGCACAAGAAACGGCCGGCCGCGAGATGCTATTGAAATTGCCCGGCATGACCGAAGACGTAGCGGATGCGATCCTGGATTGGGTCGACGCGGACGACATG
>SXHS01000271.1 GCA_005773145.1 Planctomycetaceae bacterium
ACGTTGGCCTTTGGCCAACACAGACATTCGGATCCACGCTCTTCCTGGGGCGTTGCCCCAGGCTACGATGACACATGGCCTGCGGCCATCAGCACCGCACTCATCGCTAGCGGCGATACCGGACTCGGCGCCCCGTCGGTCGGGAAATGTACACCTTGGTAAAAATCGACGAATCTTGTAAAGATTACCGATCGAGCCGCCGACAACCGCGGGATCGGCGACAAGCGGCAACGGCGAATGATTAGGTTCCAACTTCCTATCTGCCTGCCAGGATACGAGTTGCGACGCACCGCGACGACTAGCAGCGATGCTTGGGACGAATCCAAGAGATTTTGGCACACAAATCGCTTATCGGCCTGATTAACGGGACGCGGCATGGCGGAGTTCATGCGGCTCGCAGAATCCAGCGACGAACACGTTGATAGCACATTAGTTAGGATGGTCAAGGATGTCCGATGGTCCATGTGGTTGGTTGTTTTGGGCTATTTTGGCAATTCAAGGGCTGGGGTTGGTGGGGCTCGTTGTCGCCCGCATGGCGCCACACTGCAATTGCCGGTCGACGTTCTTTTCGCTCTTTCTGGCCGCGATGCTAGCGGTCGGGGCCACGACCGTTGGTTGCCTGGTTGCGGGAACTAGCCAATGGTTGACTTGCGGCACCACGCTATCGGTGATGGTGATTGGTGCCACTCTCAATATGGGACGCTCGGCCCAGTACTCTAGCTGGTAGCTTGCCAGCGACCGTGCAGCATTTGCTGCCCGCAAAATCAAAAAAATCCTACCTTTCGATACGACCGGCTGCCGAAGACTAACAGCAGGTAGCAAGTTATTCGGCGTCGGGATGCGCGTCCGTATGGCCGTGTCAACCGTCGATTCACGAGGGGGGGAAGACATGTCTAGGGTGCAGCAGCGGAACAAGCAGGGGGCGAAGGTGGGCACGCGGGTGCGTGCGACGCATCAAGTTGGGATGGCTCTGTTGCTAACGAGCCTGTTGTCGTCGGCCAGTCTCGGGAATGACCGTGAAATTGGCCAGGCAATATCCGCTCGGCTGCGAGCCGAACAGCAATCCCAGAACTTGCAGGGATTTCAAGTCAATCTCAAGGTAGACGACGGCGTCGCATCCATGCGGGGCTCGGTTGCCGACGAGCAGCAATTGGCTCGTGTCTTAGACATCACGCGACGGGTACCAGGTGTGCGATTGGTGGTGAATGAGCTCCGGGTGGAAAACTCACCCGCCAAACCAAAAGGTCCGGCCTTTGCCGAAGGACTGCGACAGCCCCCAAGTGCCATGAGTACCGTTTCCAATCCTTTTGCCGGCGGATCGTACGATAGTGGCAACGTACGAGTGGCATCCAATTCAAGTCCGCTCGGCGATCCGACGGCCGCGCATCAACCGGTTGCTGGCCTGCTCCCCGATGGCACATTGGCACCACCACAATTCACGGGCCCCGGGCCCGCCCAGGGCACGATGCTGACGGGTCCGGTGGGTAACGGAGTTCCCTGGGGAAATATGGCGACCAATCCCTACGCGCAGGCCGGAGGCGGCATCCCACGAGTATCGCTGCCCGGGGCGGCCCCGATGGGCCACTATGGGCAAGGCGGACCGATGCCGGGGCAGCGTGCCATGGCGGGGCGTCAGCCGATGGCTCGCAACCCCATGCAACGCCAGCAGGGCTACTCACAGCCCGCCGCCGGTCCCCGCCCGATCCGCGTGGCCTCAGCCATGCAAACCAATTACACACCGGGTCCCATGGGTCCGGGGGGTGGTATGGCCCAAGGTGCCGGCTGCTACCAAGACGGCAGCGGCGGGGGCTTTGACGGAAGCTACGGCGCGGGCGATGACGGGGGCGGGAGCTATGACGGAGGCGGCTACTCGAGCGGTGGCCCCATGCCGCAAGGCATGCCTGGCTCTGGTGGTGGTATCTCGGGCGCTATGTCGGACAACCCAAGTCTGCCTCCCTACGCTTGGCCCAGCTACGCCTCCCATCCCAACTATGCCGCACTAACGTATCCCACTCAGTACTCACCGACGGCATGGCCGTACATCGGGCCCTTTTATCCGTATCCTCAGGTCCCGTTGGGCTGGCGCAAGGTGATGCTGGAATGGGATGACGGCTGGTGGTTCTTGGACTTCAAGGCCAAGTAGTCCACGGCGTCCTAGTCGAATGATTTTGCTGGCAGCGACAGCGGCCAGCAAAATCAGAAAAACCCGCAAGATCGACACCGTTTATCACGATAATCGTCTCTAGCGGAATGTGTGATCTCGGTTGTGTGCGTGGAACATCCGAACTTCAAGGGACCTGACAACAGGTAGATCGATGGCCATTTCTTCGTTCGTCCGGTTATCGCTGACGATTCCTTGCCTGGGTCTACTGGCCACTTGCAGTGGTTGCTGGACGGTGAGTTCGCACTTGAGTTTGGGCCCGCTGGCATTTCCGATTCCGATCAGCCCATTCTTGCAGGACCAGCAAGAAGACAAGTTCTGGGAACACGAACGATATGAGCGAGTGCCCATCCTAGGCCCGGTCACCTCGGGTGGTCCCCCGGCGGCCCTCGATCCGCCCAGCGACGATGAGATCATGCGTGCTTTGGAGAAGGTCCGTCCCGTGGAGGGGGGCATTCCCTTCTTGCACGAGGTGCAGCGCAACGATGTGCGGATCGTCAAGGATCTGATTGCTGACTATGTGGATCCGGTACGGGTCTATCCGATGATTGGCCCAGCGCAGCAGCATCACGCACATTACAAGTGTTGCGTTTACTACCGGGAAACGACCCGCGTGGGCTGGCCTGTCCCCCATACGTTGGAAGACGAGGACACTCAGGAAGTGATCTACATCGATCATAACCACTTGCATATGGTTGGCAATGTGGACCCGGGTACATGCTCCGGATACTGACAAAGGCCGCTCATCTGGCCGCAGTCGACGCCCCAGCTTGCCCAACCGGCATTTTGGGAAGAAGTCCGACCATCTCAGGCCTGCGGCGCCGATGGTCGATGAAAGCCGATGGTGCGTCGCCGCGCCGTTGGGCCGACAGTCATCACCTCGATGGATCGGATGGGCATGTACAGGATGTACCCAATGCGCCGATGGCAGCACGGGCTGGCCGCTTGGACCAGCGTACTGCTCGCGTGGCTGACGCTCCATCCTGCCTGGGCCCAGTCGGGATCATCCCACGAGGCATTGGCCTCATTGTCCACACGTGCCGAGCAACACTTTCGCGCACGAGAGTGGGCCCAGGCCTGTGGCGCGTTGCGCGAATACCTGGAGCTGTGTAAAGACCGTCCGGATTCTGACCTGGGCCTGCCCCGTTTTCAGTTGGGAGTCGCGGCCTATTTCGCGCGCGAATGGAACGAGGCTCGGCAGCAACTTACACAGTTCGAGTCCCTCTATCCCGACGACAACCGGCTGGAACTTGTTTGGCTGTACTTGGGTGACATGGCCATGCGCGACCGGGATTTCGCCACGGCCACCGCCTATTTTCAACGGGGTCTGGCACGTTTTCCGGATGGAAAGATGAGCCCCCAATATTGGCTGGGCATGGGGTACGTGGAGTATCAATGCCAACGTTATCCCCAAGCGTCTGAGTGGCTTACGAAGCTGGTTCAGACACCGGCATCGGTAACCATCCTGCCCAAGGACCAGAACCAAGCCCGTTATTGGTTAGGTAAGATTGACCTGGCTGGCCATGATTTTGACGCCGCGCAGCGCACCTTCCAGGAGCTATTGGCAGCAGCACCGGAGGGGCCCTTGGCCCCGGCGGTCACCTATCACTTGGGAATCGCCTACCTCGGTGCGAAACGGTACGAGGAAGCAACCGAGATCCTCGGCCGGTTCGGCGAAACACCACGTTGGGCCACCGACCAGCCGCAGCTGCCAGAAGCCCAGGCCGCAGCCGAGTTTGGACTAGCCGATGAGGGTTATCGGCGGGGCGAGTTCGCCGATTGTCGGCAACAACTGGAGTCGCTGCGCCAGCGACTTGAAGAGCGTCCTGAGACTGAGCCCACGCCGTGGACGGCCATCATCTACCTTCGATTGGCGCAGACGTATGGTCAGTTGGCCGCTTGGCAGGCAGCGTTCGACATGGCCCATTCGCTGGGAAACCGATTCCCGCAATCGGAGTGTCACGGCGAGGCCGAATACGTAGTCGGTCGATCATTGGCCGCCATGGGCCGACTCAATGAGGCACGCGAGGCCTATGAACGTGTCATTCGGTCCCCGAGCTGCCGTCAGTCGGAAACTGCCGCCCTGGCACAATGGATGATTGGCGAAACCTATTTTCATCAAAAAAACTATCGCCAGGCGATTCGCGCCTATCAGCTGGCCGTGACCGCGCACACGTACCCAGCTTGGCAGGCCGCGGGACTTCTTCAGGCCGGCAAATGCCATGAGGTTCTCGGCGATCCTCGCTCCGCGTTGGATCTGTACACACGGGTCTTGAAACAGTTCGCTGAGACCCCATTTCACGGCGAGGCGCAGGATCGCCTGCGGATTCTACGCACCCATCAAGACCATGAAGGCACCTCGCATGAACGATCGACTTAGCATTGGACATTTCGCTTCATATGCCATTTTGCTGGGCCGCCGGCAGCAAGGGCGCTGGTGGCAAGCCATTATTACATTGCTACTGTTGATGGTGTCGGTGGCTGCCCGGCCAGCGATCGCCCAATCTCCCTCTGAGACGACGGATAACGGTGCTTCAGCGACTATTACGGCCAGCCCGTCTGCCCCCTCCAGCGGCACCGCACCCCAAAATCTCTTGACGCTCGTGCGGCAGGGGGGCATATTGATGATCCCCTTGGGCATCTGCTCTTTCTTGCTCTGCATTTTCATCTTCGAGCGGG
>SXHS01000272.1 GCA_005773145.1 Planctomycetaceae bacterium
ATTCTGTTGCAGGACGATACCCAAATGGCCATGCAGACACGATGCCGATAAACGCTGAATGTCATGGCCGTCGATGCGGATCGTGCCGCGGTTTGCCAAGTAAAATTTGGCTATCAGATTGATGATGGATGTCTTGCCGCTACCGGTCTGCCCGACCAATGCCACAACCTCTCCCGGCTTGGCCACGAAGCTAACTTCCCGCAGCACGTCGCGGTCCGGCTGATACGCGAAGGTGACGCGGTCAAATTCCACTCGTCCCCGTAGTTCACGAGGGGCGATCGCCTGCGGAGGGTCCGACCAGGCGGGGGGCGTGTCCAGCAATTGAAAGAGTCGCTCGGCGGAGGCCATGGCCGTCATGGCCTGGTTGTATAGATTGCCAAGTCCCGTGATGGGGGCGAAGAAAAGATGGGCCATGAAGAAAAAACTGACCATGTCCCCCACGTCACCGGCCGAATGACCGGCCAGTACTCGGTAGCCGCCGGCCAGCAGGAGGGCCGCAAGGGTCAGCTGGCTATTTAGTTCGAGCAACGGTACATGCAGGCCTTGTGTACACATCACGGCCGTATTGTAGGTCGAATGATCATTCACCAACTCGTGAAACATGCGAGCGTTCTCGTCCTGGCGTACGAACCCCTGTGTGACCCGCACGCCGATTACCGACTCGGCCAAGGTGGCCGTTACGCGACTAAACGAATCGCGAGTGGCACGCAGCAGATAACTGAGCCGGCGATGAAAATGTCGATTGACCAGCCACACGAACGGAGCCATGGCCAACATGAGGCCGAACAAAAGTGCGTCGTGCCAACACATGCAGACCGCCGCCAACAACATCTGACCCAACTGCACGATGCCGGCGAACATGACATCCTGTACGACCACGCGAATGTCCTCCACGTCGGACGACATGCGGCTGATGACGCGTCCCACTTTTGTGCGGGCAAACCAACTCATGGGCATGGTCTGAATGTGCGCAAACAGTTCGTTGCGCAGATCGTGCACCACGGCCTCCCCCAATTCGAGCGCCCATCGCTGGCGGAAGTGCATGACGACCTGGGTGGAAATCGCCAGCACGAGGAATCCTAGGGTGCCCCAAAGAACTCCAGGATAGTCCGCACGCTGAATCGGACCATTGATGATCTGTAGCGTCACGATCACCAGCAATGGAACTTGTACCCCGCGAATCAGAACCAATAGAAACAGAAGATTTCGTTTGGCTGCATAAGGACGCAGATAGGACAACAAACGCATCATCAACCCCAGCTGCAAGGGACTTTGATGCAGGTCCTCGTGGTCACGAGGCGTGATGTGTGACAGCAATCGTGGGGCAGAACGTGTCATGAATCAAAAATCTAGTGGTTTCTGGAGGTCGAAGGCCGCCGTGACGGCGGATTGCCGCGGCCGCTATGCGACCGCGTCCGCAAATTGCATTTCGACCAGTTGTCGGTAATAGCCAGGGCGGCGCACCAGTTGCTGGTGTGAGCCAGACTGGATCAGTCGCCCATGCTGGAGCACAAAAATGCGGTCGGCCCGACACAAGGTGCTGACCCGATGAGACACCATCAAGGTCGTGCGGCCTTGCATGGCGTCCTGAATGGCTTCCTGGATCTCGTGTTCCGTGTGGGCATCAACGGCGGCTGTGGCATCGTCCAACAGCAGGATGGGCGGATCGAGCAACAGGGCCCTCGCGATGGCCAGCCGTTGACGCTGGCCACCGGACAGGTTGGCCCCATATTCACCAATGACCGTCTGATACTGATCCGGCAATTGGGCTATGAAGCAGTCGGCCGCAGCGGCCCGGGCCGCCCTTTCAATCTGCTCGGTGGTGGCCTGCGGATTGCCAAAGGCAATGTTGGCTTCAACCGTGTTGCTGAACAGAAAGCTTTCCTGAAACACGATGCCAACCTGTCGGCGCAAGTCATCCAGATGCAGATCCGTCACGCAATGCCCGTCCACCCGCACCCAGCCGCTGCGGGGGTCGTAGAAGCGGGGTAACAGGCTGAGCAAGCTGCTCTTGCCTGCCCCCATGTCCCCCACAATCCCCACGCACTCACCCGGCTCAATCGTCAGGCACAAGTCGTGCAATACGGGCGGGCCACCCGGGTAGCCAAACGAAACATGCTCCAACTGGATGCGACCGCGAGCACGCTGCAACCGAACGGGGCGCGGTGGGCTCTGAATCTCAATCGGCGTATCCAGGATCTCAAACACGCGTTCCGCCCCACCAATGCTCGACTGGACCGTGTTGGCAATGCTGGTAATCTGAGATATCTGATTCGTGAATTCGTTTAATAAGGTGGCCATCACAAAGAGACCGGTCCCCAACGGCAAACGGCCTTGGATCACCAAATACCCGCCCAAGCTGAGCAACACGGCCATATTCAGGTGCGGCAAGAGGCCGCTGGCCGGTTGGTACAGACTGATCCAGCGAAAGATCCGCCATTTCTGGTCCCGCACCGCCTGGTTTCTCTGGCGAAACTCGCGAATTTCTTCCCCCTCGCGGGCGAAACCCTTGACCACATGAACGCCCTGCACGTTCTCCGACAGTTTGAGGATCAGCCGATCCACCAGTTGGCTGTTGAGCCGATACTCCGGTTGTACGTGCCGCGAGAAGAGCACGGAGGCCCAGGCCAGTACCGGAAAGGTCGCCACGCAGGCCAGCGTTAACCATGCGTCCACCGAGACCATGTAGGCCAAGTAGACCACAACCGAGAGAATTACCGTTAAGAACTTTACGATCACGCCGTCAACAAACGTGCGCACTGCCTGCACGTCCCCGGCCGCCCGATTGATGAGCGAGCTGTTCTCCGCACCATCAAAAAAGTGAAAGCTTAGTCGCTGCAGCTTGTCGTAGACATCCGTCCGCAATCGAATCAAGATGCGCTGAGCCAAGTCAGCGGTAGCCACCGCTGCCCAATATTTCAGTCCGGCGTGGAGGAGTGCCAGCACGACCATGCCCCCGGCGATCAATGCCAAGGTTTGCAGGGGGGACCAGCCCGCAGGGGGCTGCCATCCGAGTGGCCAGCGCGGTGGCAAGGTCTGCGGATCGAGATGGAAACGAACCACATCAATGCCCAGTCCGGACAAGCCGAGCCCGGTTACGCTCAGCGCGACCAGCAGGGTATGCCAGCATGTCACCAACAAGCTGGGCACTCGATAACGCCAGGCCAAGCCCAGCAATCGGCCGACCAGCGTGCGCAAGGGGATGGCCGGCGTTGGCGATTCACGCTCGCGGTTCACGGTCTGGTTGGACGCATTCGATTTCATAGGGTCGCGTATGGTGACAAATGGCGCAGCGCGTGACAACGCCGATTTGTCTGCCGCTAGCGGTTCGGTTCAGGCGAACGCCATTTGGGGTATCGTGCTGCACGGCCATTCCCTATGATGAGTCGGTTCGCTTGCCCAGATTCTCGCCCCCAGCGGCCCCCCGGAACCGATGCGGTCGTTCTCGCTGACCGGCTGCGGACAGCGTGTGATATGAGCCCACTGTGAAATGAGCCCACTGTGAATTGAGCCCAGTTGGGTCAGGCAGAACCACCGATTGGGCCGCCGGGACCTCCGTTTATTTTTTGGAACGAGATTTTTTTCATGTCATCGCCAACTTCCTTTACATCGGAATCCGAATTCTTGCCAAGCGACGCCGCGACCCGGCGCGACGACCTGCGCAATATTGTCATCATCGCCCACGTTGATCATGGCAAGACCTCGCTGGTGGACTGCCTTTTGCGGCAGAGTGGCCAGTATCGAGATTCGCAGTTGCGTGGGGAACGCATCCTGGATTCCAACGATTTGGAGCGGGAGCGCGGGATTACGATTTTGGCCAAGAATATTGCGCTCCCCTACCGCGGCATCAAGATCAACATCATCGACACCCCCGGA
>SXHS01000273.1 GCA_005773145.1 Planctomycetaceae bacterium
CAGCGGTCGTCTTCAACTCCTCGATCGTGGACTGCACCAAGCCGCGGACTATTTTGTGTTGCGTATCCACCGTCACAAAGATATACAAGCCATCCAGATACAGGCCCAGTTGCATCCCGATGAAATAGACGAGGAAAGGCAAGGCGACGATCGTGAACGCAAATCGGCCAAACACGCGCTGGCGACGCGGGCGTTTGGGTGGATCGTGCCCCTCCACCTCGTGGGATTCCAGTGGTGAAAACTCTTCGGGCGTGTTCGGCATATCTCGATGTCTCCTCAGGCCTAGGGAGCCGCTAGAACAATCTCATCCACACTAAACTCTCCGGTGGCACCAAATAGTCCCACGCGCACGATCGCTTCGCGCGACTCAGGGGGCACGCGCACCGTACGCTCCACGCGTCGCCAGGGTTGCGTTCCCTTGAAGGGTCCCAGCCAAACCGTTTCTGTCTGGCGACGATCCTGGTCATAGAAGGTAACGGCCACCTTCGGCAAACTCGTCGGCTCGGGACCCATTGCAACATCCTTGGAGCTGATCCAAGCCGCGAACCTTAGCTTCGGAAACTGTCGACCGTCCAAGGCCAGCCCTTGCAGAGCATGGCTACTGCGCCCGGCCAGTTGGTTGTGGAACGTGGCGTGTTGCAACCCCTGGGGTGACATGTCCCCCCGCACCAGGCGGACCTGTCGTTGGTAATACCAACCGGGCAAGGGGTCATCGGGCGAATCGGCTTCCGTGGACTCAGCCTCCATGTCATGATTCACGATCACTACCCGACTGGTATCGGTTGCCTGCTGGCGATCCAACTCGGCCCTACCGGTCATCGGCACAAACAGGGTGGGACGCAGCGATTCCGTGACCAGCTTGCCCTTTTCCTTGCGCATGAGGTTCAAGATTTGCTGATACCGTTCCCCGACCGGAATGACCATGCGCCCCCCCTCCTTGAGCTGATCGACCAGCGGCTGTGGCACATGCTCGGGGGAACAGGTGACCATGATTTTGTCGAAGGGAGCGTGTTCGGGCCAGCCGGCAAACCCATCGCCAATCTTGACGTGCACATTCTTGTAGCCTAGTCGATTAAGGGTTTGGGTTGCCTTGTCGGCGAGCGGATGAATGATCTCCACCGAGTACACGTCTTGGACCAGCGGACTGAGAATGGCGGCCTGGTAGCCACTCCCCGTGCCGACTTCCAGCACACGGTCGGTGGGCTGGGGTGCCACCGCCTCCGTCATGTAAGCGACGATGAACGGCGAGGAAATGGTTTGTTGCTTGCCAATGGGCAACGCCATATCGAAATAGGCGTAGGGGCGATGGGCGAGCGAGACGAACTCATGACGCGGAGTCTGCAACACGGCCTGAAGGACCCGCTCATCGCGCACGCCGGCCCCGGCGACCTCTCGGTCGACCATTTGCCGACACTCCGCTTCCCAAGATTTTGGGGCCACTTCCACCTCAGCTTCCACTTTCTTCGCCGCCACGCCAATCCAAGCGGCGCCGCACAGCATGCCCGGCCAAACCATGCTCGGACCCAACCACCGGACGAAGATGACCTTGGTTCGCAACATCGGAAAACTCCTCGTTAGGATACCCGTTGGTCCAGCTGTGGTACCGTCTGTGATACACATCCGGCCCCCAATTCGCAATCCCAACCGCCTAGGGCTGCGTTCCCGGAGCATGGGCTCGGACGACAGGTAAGATGCCTGTGCCACGCATTTTGTGGCGGCAGGCATCTTACCTGCCGATGGGCCGCTTGCCCCGTAGTCTCCACAGGCTGGAAGCCTGTGCCACTTAGGAGCCCGGTTGGGCCTCAGGGGGACTGGCAGCATCCCCCCCCAGCCCCATCGTCAGGGCCATGAAGGCCGTTTCCAGATTCAACTCATCCTCGCGGAACATGGTGATGCGATGGCCGGCCTCAACCAGGGCCGTGGGAATCCCCGCATAGTCGTCCACGTCCGGTTTGAGCGTCACGATCCATTGTCCATCTTGACGCTGCACTTGCGCCACCGTGGGCTGGCTCGACAACACCTTGGCCGCACGGTCGTTATCGTCGGCCAGCCGAATGCGCAGGACCACGGCCCGCCGCACTTGTCGCAACACGTCGGCCACGGGACCGCTCACATCCATGCGACCGCGGTCGATGATACCGATTTTATTGCAGATATCCGCCAACTCGGGGAGGATGTGGCTGGAAACAATAATCGTTTTCCCCATTTGGCCCAGATGTCTCAGCAGATTGCGCATCTCGATACGGGCACGGGGATCGAGACCACTCAGCGGTTCGTCCAACAGCAAGACTTGTGGATCGTGCAGCAGGACTCGCGCCAATCCTAAACGCTGGGTCTGTCCTCGAGACAAGGTATCGGCGTCGGCATCCCGTTTGAACGTCAAATCGACAACTTCCAGCAGCTCCTCACATCGCTTCCGCCGGGCAGCGCCGTGTATTCGATAGGCGGCGGCAAAGAATTCCAAGTACTCGATCACCTTCATATCATCGTACACGCCAAAGAAATCGGGCATGTAACCGACCAGGCGGCGGATTTCACGTGGATGCGTATAGATCGAGTGCCCCCCCACATACGCCTCCCCCCAAGTGGGCTGCATCAGGGTTGCCAAAATGCGCATGGTGGTCGTCTTACCCGCGCCGTTGGGACCAATGAACCCAAACAGGTCCCCTTCGCGCAGGTCGAGTTCCAACGACCGTAGGGCAAACAGGTCGCCGTAGCGTTTTGTTAAATCGTGCGCTTCAATCACTTTGGTGCCACCGGAAATACGACGCGATAGAATACCCAAGTCTCGTCACGGACATCTGCGACGTCCGTTAGTGGCTTATCGGCGTTCCTCAAGGCCACGGCAGGCTGCGTAACGCGTCCGCAGAGGATCGCACGCCCCAGCCCAAGATGGTCGCTTAGATCAAGCGCATGCAGACCACAGTTGGACAGTTCGGTATAGTGCCGCCCGCCTGCGGCCTCATGAAATTGAATCATTTCCACAATGCGAGGCACGTCCTGGCTCTTGATGTCCCAGGGTGTGGGGACATCGACCAGCGACTTGGTCGATCCCGTCAAGGGGCGGCGGCGCGTTAGGGCCCAGTCCAGCAATTGCCCGCGCATTTGTTTGGCCACGTCCATCTGCTCCCCGGGGGCTAGGGTCGCCGCAGTTCCGCTCGGACGATACAGCCAGCGGCCATACATGAGGCGAATGTCCTCTAGGGGCACCGGCAATGGATTGCGAAACTGCCCCTGCAATTCTCCCCGCGATGAGGGAGACGCACTTCGCTCATCGTCACGGCGCAGCGTACTCCACGATGCGCCCGCCGCCTCTTGGCCCTTGGCTTTGGGGGACGCCGGCAATCCTTGATGCCACCACTTGCCCTGTACCGCACGACTCGACCAGACTCGCAACGGAAACTGTTGCACGGTCTGCTGCCACGAATTGCCCCCCCGACGCCCTTGTTCCAATCGATAGGGATGCGCGAGAATCTCCATCGCCGCTGGTGAATCCAGTCCGCCGAACCCACGACCGACAAGCCCCAACCAGCTAATCAAGGCCCCATCAGAGGCCGACTGTGCCGGAAAACTCAGCAGCGGCCGGATCGACAAATCCAACTCGGACGTCTTTGGACTAAACACATGTGCCCACGTGGTGCCACGCACCCATTCGTGTTGAAGATCCAAGTCCACCAAATCAATCTGCCGTACCCGCAGTTGATCCCCTTTCCAAGACAGGGCAGCAACGTAGGCCAGCGTGCCAAATCCCAGCACCCATAATGGGAACGTCAGCCAAGTCCCCTGCATGCGCCGGAAGACATGTTTCAATAGCAAGTAATCCCCGAAACTCGACAATCCGATGCAGACCACAGCGCCGGCCACGATCAGCGAAAAAGGAATCACACGCACTCCGCGGAATTGATCGAGTGCCCCGCGTAACTGACCGGCCAGATCCTGATAGCCGGCATGGGAAACACGCTGCAGCGGCCGCTCACGAGAATCGGACTCACCACGTCCCAAGAGCATTCCCAATAATTGGACCACAAGGCGAGGCCGATCGCGCCATTGAGCAACCAGCGGTGCATCCAAGTCGAACCCTACGAACACGACCTGCCCGAGTCCGTGGGGTGCGCGAATCACCAGAGGCTGATGATCCCCCCGCGCGTCGGCGGCTAGTTCCACGCGGCCACTGATGTTTCCCAGGATGGTAACCAGCGGCAGGGGCTGCGACGGCGCGCTCCCAGCGGCGACGAGCGGTGCCACGGCATGCGAAAACTTCTCGACACTGCTCCCCTCCGCTAGTGCCCGAGTCCCCTCATAGGTTCCAGGCACCAACGAGGCCAGCGCGCCTCCACGCTCGATGATGTCAGCGCCATGGGCTCCCGCCGATATGAGCAATCGGCCTCCCAAAGCAACCCATTGCGCCAACGCCGCGGCGCGTTGCGGCTCCATGTTCAGTATCGTTTGGCCGGATCCCGCAGCCGAATGTCCCATCGTCAAGACGACCAGGTCCACTCCATCGTAGGCCTGCCATTCGCGCGGCAATTCGGTCGCATCGCGCAGCGCCGCCAACACGATATCCGTCCCCTGCGGCATTTGCCGCAACGCCTGCGCGCATCCAATGTCAGAACCGACAGCCACCACCAACTGCTGATGCGTGAGGACCCCTTGCGTGCGTTGTTGGTCGCGAAAAGGCTGACGAATCAACCTGCCGCTGTCCAATTGTAAGTCCACCGTGAACTGGCAGGGCACCTTCCCCAGTTGAACCATCAAAGCAGCCGTCTGCTGTTGCTCGGGGAGTATCTCGACGGGATCATAGGGGGACTCCGTCACATTGGCGTAACCGTCGCTGTCCGTCGTCGACACCGACAATTGCCCCCTTACGGGCCGCTTGCCGCCGCTCAAGTCCACCTCGATCGGAGTCGTGGCCCCAACTTTGAATTTGCCGGCGAACCCGACGCGAACGTGCTCAATCGCCACGCTTGCCGCAGCGCGCGGCACAACCCACGAGGCGCTCAGCAACAAGAAGAGAACCCAGGCAGCGACCCACTGGGTCATTCCTGGCCACGCCCAGCCAGCTTCGCCTAAACTCTGCAAGGACGAATCGTCCCGCCGAAACGGACGAGTCGTGTGTGCCACGTTGGACATCTTCACCCTGAATCCAATCCCCGCCCTTGGAAGCGAAACGAACGACCTCTACTGCGACGTTACCAGAATGGTCGATGACCAGCCATCCCCGGCCCTGTCCCGGCTCACCGCCTCGGCAGCGGCCCAAACGGCGCCCCCCGGTCCAGGCATCGCCAGCCACGGCCGGCGATAACCACTCATCCACCATTACTCGACGCAGCGCGATAATTCGCTACAATGTGGTGATCAGTGCAATGCTGAGCGATCACGAGCGAGGAGAGATGCCATGTCCGACGAACAAGACCGGCTGCGATCCGCGCTGCAGGCGATCCATGAGGAACTGCACGCGGCACCGTCGCTCGATGCGGACACGCGCCAATTGCTGGCAAGCGTCCTGCAGGACATCCATGCAACCCTGCGATCTCCTGGCAGTTCGTCTCCGCTGGAGCCGCAACCGCACATCGCGCAATTGAAGCAAGTCTTGGAACGCTTCGAAGACTCCCACCCAACGTTGACTCGCTTGGTGAGCAACATGGTCGATGCCTTGGGGCAGATTGGCATCTGATAACAACAAGAGGATTCTATGATGTGGGACGGGGGATTCCATTCGCGTCGGCGTTTCTTACAGGGGACAGCCGGTTGCCTGCTGGCCCCCCCCTGGCTGGCGGTAGCGGGTAACGCCCACGGCGCGCCGGGCAACACGACTGCCGCGCCCCTTGCAGCCGGACTGCAAGGTCGCCTCTACAAGACGCTCAAACGAGGCATGGTCAAGGTCACTGGATCATGGACCGACGTGCTTCAGGCCGTGAAGCTGGCCGGCTTTGATGGTTTGGAATTGGACTCGCCGGGAATTGCCGTCAATGAGGTCCGCAAGGCGATAGCCGAAACGGGATTGCCCGTCGACGGCACCGTATGCGGCTCACATTGGAAAATCCGCCATTCGAGCCCGCAAGCCGACGAGCGTGCCACAGCCTTGGAACACCTGCGCACCGCCCTGCGCGAAACGCATGCTGTGGGAGGACACTCCGTGTTGCTGGTCGTCGGGCACGGCAAGGATGGTCCGGAAGACGTCATCTGGCGTCGGTCCATCGACAATATTGCACAAGCCGTTCCCTTGGCGGCCCAATTGGGCGTGGCCATCGTCATCGAGAACGTCTGGAACGAATTCTTGTACGACCATGCCGGAGGCACCAACCAGACCGCCGATAAGTTCGCCCGTTACGTCGACGAGTTCCAATCCCCCTGGGTGGGCATGCAGTTCGACATTGGCAATCACTGGAAGTATGGCGATCCGGCCGCCTGGATCCGCACGCTGGGCAAACGCATCATCAAGCTGGACGTAAAAGGCTTTTCGCGAGTAAACAGCGAGTTCACCCCGATCACTGGCGGCGATATCGAGTGGGGAGCCGTGCGACAAGCGCTGCTTGACATCGGTTATTTCGGCTGGGTTGCTGCAGAAGTCGAAGGGGGCGGGCCCCAGGAGCTGCGGCAGATTGCCCAGGAAATGGATCAGGTGTTCGGCCTATCGTCCAAGGACGCATGAGGGGCCGGCGATGGCGTATCGAGGTACGCGGCCAAGAGAATCTGCGCCGCCAGCATGTCGCGGCGCTCCTTGCGGCGTTTATTGGTCAGGTCGGCCGACAGCAATAAATGTTCGGCCTCGACACTCGTAAACCGTTCGTCAAAATAGACCACTTCCACGCCCGTGATTTCCTGCAACCATTCGCCAAAGACGCGTACCTCGCGTGATTTCTGACTCTCGTCTCCACTCAGGTGCAACGGCAGCCCCACCACGAACAGGGTGATCGCTTCTTCGGCAACGAGCCGTCGAAACCGTTCCCCGTCGAGTTCCTTCGCACGACGTTGGTAATTCTCGTACGGGCTCGAGAACTTCCGCCCCGGATCGGATATGGCGATGCCGATACGGCGACTTCCGTAGTCGATACCCGCAAGTCGCCCCGGAGATATCGGCGTGTGGGATCGAGGATCCGTCACGGATCACCCTCCTTTCAGAGATAGTGAGTCCAGCCTTTTTCTTCCAACAACTTCACCACCTGCCGAATGGACTCCTCTTGGTTCTTATCGGCGACTAGAGTCGCGTCCGGCGTATGCACGACGATCAAATTCTGCACGCCAACGGTCACCACTAAATGGTCTCCGTGCGTATCGATGATCGACCCTTCGGTGGCCAATCCAAGATGCGAACCGGTCACGGTATTTCCCAACTCGTCGGCCCCTCGCAATCGAGCAATGGCTTGCCAGCTACCCACGTCATCCCAATCGAAGGGCGCTTCGATCACGGCCACATCCGTCGCCCGTTCCATCACCGCGTGGTCGATGGAACGCCCCACGATCTCGGGAAAAAACTCGGCCAAGGCGAGTGCGGAATCCGCAGGATCGTCCGCATCGAGCCTCGCCACGATCTTAGCCAATTGCTCCGCCATGCTTGGTTCAAATTGCTGGAGGTAGTCCCAGATCGTCTTTGCCTTCCAGACGAAAATCCCTGAATTCCATAAGTAGTTCCCGGTGGCCAGATATTCGCGGGCGCGTTCGGCCGGTGGCTTTTCATGGAAGCAGCGCACCCGATAGGCGGACATCGCGCCATTTTCACGAGCCGGCAACGAAAGCGGCTCCCCCCGTTCGATGTAGCCAAACGACTCGGCCGGATAGGACGGCCGGATGCCAAACGTCACCAAACGACCGGGCTGTTCCTCGACCATGGCCACGGCCAACTCGATGGCCCGCGTGAGGGCCGACACATCTTGAATCACGTGATCCGAGGGCATCACCACCAAGGTGGCATGAGGCTGCCGATGCGCAGCCCAGCCAGCAGCGAGACCGATACAAGGCGCCGTGTCGCGTTTGCAGGGCTCGCCGATAATCGCGCTACGTGCGAGCTGGGGCAATTGGCGGGCCACTGCTTCTACAAGTCGCGCATTGGTCATGACCAACATGCGATCGGCTGCGACCAAGCCGGACAGTCGATGAACCGTGGCCTGCAACATGCTGGACTCGCCGACCAGGTGCAGCAATTGCTTCGGACGATCGTTGCGACTCGCTGGCCAAAATCGTGTCCCGCTCCCACCGGCCATGATCACGGCGTAGACTCCGTCCCAATTCACCCGGCCCGAACTCGTTGCCATATCAAGATTACCTTTGCCAGATGCGGCTACTACTTCAAAGTGAAAAACGTGTCTCTGAGTACCCTTGTTGCTGGCGGCAGCTTTTGCGCTAGCTCCGTCACATCCCAAGCGAATTGTGGATCGATCTCGACCAGAATGTCCGGGGCCAGCTGAGCCCCCGCCTCCTCCAGCCAGCGCCGATGGAGAGACACCATAGCCTCTCGCGCGGACTGCGGCGTGTCGCGATCGGCACCATCCGCGTTTTTGATGGGAGCAAACGCGACCTGCAAATCGACTTCCACCACCAGCGGCCGGGCGGCGTGGGGCATCAAGTCAAAAATGAACTTCTCGAACTTGATCGCATTCGGAGCCTCGGGGACCATTCGCTCACCGCGTTGATTCCGGTACTCGACCTTTTTCCTCGCCAGGTGATACGGTAATACGTCGGACCGCCCCGACATCCGTTCGAGAAATGTTCGCTCGAAAAGATGCACGGCCAAGTTACCCGCCCAGTACCGCAGGCTCCCGTCGACATCGCGTTGCTGTGCCAGTGTCTCGGGAAGTTCCGTATATTCCACGACATGCAAACGACCGTCCAGCGCGATGACGTTGCCCACTCGTTCCGCCGGATCGCGCTTTGCCCCCACCTGTGTCGTCATTTCGGACTGGGCCTGTAGGTGCGCTCCAAGAAAAAACGGATCCCCTAGTGGCACCAACGGATTATCCACCTGAAAATACCAGAGATGCTCGACACGTCGCGCTCGCATATCCTCCAGACATCCGTAACGCTGTAGTGCTTCCAGCGTGCCGCCGTGGCCATTGGGACTAAGCGCCAAGGCATGCTTTTCTGCCAAGAGCAGCCGGCCCGTGACAATATCGAGGGACGGCATGGTCCCTTGGCAAAAAATCATGACATCGGATTCCGGATAGTTGAAATTCCGATGGCGACGAAAAAACTCCACGGTTTCATCATGTGTTGCTGGACTCGTCATCAGATACAGCGGGATGGACACTCCATATCGCCGGCGCAGCGCCAATAAACGATCCACGTAAATCTGAAACAGCGAACGCTGCGAGACCGGTCCGCAGGGAAACATGCCTTTGGGATGCGGGAACCCCAAACGCGTCCCCTGCCCCCCCGCCACCAAGACAAACCCCAAACCGCCCCGAGCCATCGCCTGCTCACCAAGACGTCTCGTCCGCGTGATCGCCTCGTCCGTCGCGAGTGATGAGTCGATCGTAGTTATCGGCAACCGCAACGCAGGAGGGGGCTCGGCCCGAGACAAATCCAACGCGTCTGCCGAAGCCGCCGCATTGGCCTGCGTCTGCCAGCTCGCCGTCAACCCGGCATAGTCCACCTCCACCAACTGCGCCAGCAATTGGTGCCGTTCAGTCGCAGTCAATTCGTCCCAGAATTCCAGGACATGCAGCTGACCGTGTTGCTGCAATACGTGTCGAGCCGTCGTTTCGTTCCAACCAGATGCCATGTTTGCCTATCAACGAGCCTTGCCGTTTGTTTCTGAATTCGCACCAATCGCACCGAATCCAAGGCGCAGGAATCGCGACCTCAGTACAGTCGTCCTCGCAC
>SXHS01000274.1 GCA_005773145.1 Planctomycetaceae bacterium
ACTGGGCCGCGCCTCGCCGATCACGTGTAGGTTGGTCGAGATCAGGCCGCCGGCGGAGACCACAAACCCCGTCCCCATACTGGCTTGGTTGCCATCGCGACCTTGGACCCGAATGACCAATACGGACTCCTTGGCAATACCGACCAAGTCCGTCGGCGAGTACTCGCGCTCGGCATCAACAGCATCCGTCGCTGTAACGGCGGGGGACTCCGCCAGGCTTGACCCTGCTGCCAGCACGTAGAGCGTCCAAGTCGCCCAGGCCAGTCTCCTCGCTAAGTTTTTAGGAACCAAGGAAATCTCTCTCGGGAGTACAAACGCAAGACCGTGAAAATACGCCAACATGCCCAAGCTCTCCTCTGCTCGTGTTCCGGGACTCGCGGCTGTCGACTAATGGGCACAACGGAGCAAATCGGGCCCCACCTGGCACGATACTGTAATTTCGAGGTGACTGGAATCATGGTCTCGATTTTTTTCTCCCGCTGGCGTTTCAATCCGGCTGAAACGCCCACTGCGGAATCGGTCGAGCTGGAGGGGAACGATCGGGGGGGAGAGATGGCACGCAGAGACGCGGGGACGCAGAGAATCACCCGCAGAGGGATGCCGGAGTTGGCATAAGGGAGTCCACAGGGCTCATTGGGTGTCGCCCGTCCCGCCCCTATAATGAGTCAAGGCCCACGTGGGGTGTTGGCAAAAGCAAGGAGATTTAGATGATTCGACCTATCGTGTGGGGCGCCCTGCTAGGCCTGCTGCCAGTCACGACAGCGATGTCCGACGAGACAGCATTCTTGTCGGCTACCCGCCAATTGACGTTTGAGGGACGTCGCGCGGGCGAGAGTTACTTCAGCCGAGACGGCCAGCAGCTGGTATTCCAAAGTGAACGGGAGGCCGGCAATCCGTTCTTTCAAATTTACTTGATGGATCTGAAATCGGGAGATACCCAACGCGTTTCTCCCGGGGGGGGGAAGACGACATGCGCCTGGGTACATCCCACGGGGCGCAAGGTGCTGTTTGCCTCAACACACGAAGATCCTCAAGCCGCGGAAAAGCAAGCCGCCGAGTTTCGCCAGCGTGAGGAGGGACGACAGAGTCGCTATAGCTGGGACTACGACGAACAGTATGAACTGTATGCGTTCGATCTGGACACACAGAAGTATGAACGGTTGACACATGCGCGGGGATACGACGCGGAAGCCTCGTGGTCGCCAGACGGCCAGCAGATCGTGTTTGCGTCCAACCGCCAGGCACACGAGCGAGAACTGTCCGGGGAAGAGCAAGCGGCATTTGAACGCGATCCGTCGGTCCTGATGGACCTCTACATCATGAATGCCGACGGGTCGGGCCTGCGTTCTTTAACGCGTGAGACGGGTTATGATGGCGGACCTTTTTTTTCGCCCGACGGTCAACACATCACCTGGCGCCACTTTTCCGCTGATGGGGCGACGGCGGAAATCTTCACCATGCGGATCGACGGTACGCAAGCCCGACAGCTCACTCGGTTGGGGGCCATGTCCTGGGCACCGTTCTATCACCCGTCCGGCAAGTATTTGATTTTCACCACCAATGTGCATGGCTTTGCCAACTTTGAGTTGTACCTGGTGGATGCCGAGGGCAAGTCGCCGCCGGTGCGGGTCACCACGACCGAAGGTTTCGACGGCCTAGCATCGTTTTCTCCGGATGGCAACCGCCTGGCCTGGACATCCAATCGCACGGACAACAAACAATCGCAGGTATTTTGGGCCGATTGGAATCACCCAGCGGCCCTTGCCCAATTGGGTTTGGATTCAGCCCCTGGCGCTCCTGCTGACGACTCGGACGCGATTCGCGTCGCGCGCGAGGAAGCCGAGCGAACTCGCCACGCTTCGTCCCCCGAGTTCGTACCGGCGGACATCACGCGACACGTCGACTATCTGTGTCGGCCCGAATTGGAAGGCCGATTAACCGGCACTCCGGGCGAAATACAAGCCACGGCCTATGTCGCAGCCTACTTGAACAATTTGGGCTTGCGACCCGCGGGGGATGATGGCACGTATTTTCAGGCGTTTTCCTTCACGGCCGGCGTGGCCCTGGGGCCGGAGAATCGCTTGACCGATGCTTCGCGCAAGTACACGGTGGACCGTGACTGGCGCCCCTTGTCGTTCTCGGAGAACGGAACCACCACGGACGGCTCCGTGGCCTTCGCCGGCTATGGAATTGTAGCCCCCGCATCCCAGCAATTTCCCGAATACGATTCCTACGTGCATTTGGACGTTCGCGACAAATGGGTTCTGGCCTTCCGCTTCATGCCCGAGGATGTGCCGGCTGAGAAGCGACAGCACTTGGCACGATATGCCAGCCTGCGTCACAAGGCGATGATGGCCCGCGAACGGGGTGCGCGAGGATTGATCTTGGTCAGTGGTCCCAAGTCGCAAGTGAAGAGTCCCCTCGTTCCCCTGCGGTTGGATGGCGCAGTCGCCGGATCAGGCCTCCCCGTGCTGTGTATCAGCGATGAGGTCGCCCAGCAATGGCTGGCGGGAGCCAAACGCGACTTGGCCGAGTTGCAGACTCAGTGGGACAACGAGCAGGGAGGGCTGGGATTTGAGATTCCCGAACTGCGTCTGACCGCTGCGATTGACATCCAGCGTGTGCAGCGGACCGGACGTAACGTATTGGCGCGATTGCAGGTGGGGGAAACCCCAAAAGAACAGACCGTGTTGGTCGGGGCGCACGTGGACCATCTGGGGAAAGGCACAAGTCCCATGTCGATGTCGCGCGATGACGATGAGAAAAGCATTCATTATGGCGCGGACGACAATGCATCCGGGGTGGCTGGCATGCTCGAAATCGCCCAGTACCTGGCCGACGAGGTCCGACGCCAGCCGCAGGGCTGGCACCGGGACATGTTGTTCGCCGCCTGGTCGGGAGAAGAATTAGGACTTCTGGGATCCCGACACTTCGTGGAACATCTCGCCCAGGAGGAATTACACAAGCAGATCGCCGCGTACATCAACCTGGACATGGTCGGTCGCCTGGATCGCCAGCTAATTCTGCATGGCGTCGGTTCTTCATCCATCTGGCGGGGCGAAGTCGAACAGCGTAACGTTCCAGTCGGACTGGTCTTACAGCTCGAAGACGATCGCAATGTACCCACCGACGCCCAGGTCTTTGCGCAGGCGGGTGTGCCCATCTTGTCAGCATTTACGGGCTCGCACCCCGACTACCATACGCCGCAAGACACGCCGGAGAAACTGAACTATGACGGTGCCGCTCGCATCGCAAGACTGCTGGGCCTGATCACGCGTTCCGTCGCCATGCGCGCGGAGTCTCCCGAGTTTATTGCGCAAAAAGAGTCCGATGCACAGGCGCAACCGCGTGCTTACCTGCGTGCCTACCTGGGTACCGTGCCCGATTACGCGAAGACGGACATCAAGGGGGTGCGTCTGTCCGCCGTGGCCAAGAATGGTCCCGCAGAGAAAGCCGGGTTGAAGGGGGGGGATACGATTGTCGAGGTCGCCGGACGGCGCATCGACAACATCTACGACTACACCTACGCCATTGAAGCCCTGAAGGTTGGGCAGCCCATTCGCATTATTGTGCAACGAGGCGAGGAGCGTCTGCCGCTGGAGGTGACTCCCGGATCGCGCGAGTAACAGCCGTCGCGTGGTTCCCCGCAGATCGTTTGTATTCGAGCCGTTTTTGTTCGAGCCATTGTCGGGCGCGGCCTTGATTGCGCATCATCACGGTGCCCCAATTCTCGATCGGACGGGTCTGCTCCAAACGCAATCCATGCCGCACATGCTCCGCTGCTTCTTGGTGCTGCCCCAGCTGATACAACACGAGTGCCAGGTAATAGTGATCGAGGGGCATCTGCGATCCGTGCTCGAGCAGGCGGCGCAAGACCTTAGCGGACGCTTGGTAGCTACCGCTGCGGTACAGCTTCTGGGCCTCGGCCGATTGCCGACGAGCATCGGACGCCGCGGACGCGGAACCGGCGGACGTCGATCGTAGCGCGGCGTCCACCGACGCCTGGATGGCCGGCGCGGATTGTGCCCGACCAGAAGACTCGGGCCTTCGAGCCACACCGGCCGATGGTTCTGGGCGGGCCAAACGTGGAGGACGTGGCGGTGCGGCCGTCGTGTTGAGTGTTGGGTGCGGATGGACCATTGGTTGCCGCGTCTCGACTAGGTCCAGCATGGCCATCGAGTCCGCGCGGGCTACCGCAGGCGCTGGTGGCGAAGAAACACTCGTGACAGCGGGGGCGCGGGACTTGTCAGGGTCCCTCAAGTTGTCCGCATGGGCCGTTCTGGCCGCGTCGGCCACCTTCGCAGCGGGCGGCGCGGACGTGGGAGGAGGCGATGCAGCCAATTCCGTTTGGTGTTCGCGGTCCCCGCTATCGACCGCTGCCTGCTGCACATCCACGGGATGCACATCCGCGCGCGACTGGGGCCGCTGAGTGGGCGAAACATGGTCCATCAGGGAAACCACAACCCAGGCGATAGCGGCCAACGCCCACACACAGGCGCTGATGGCCGGAATGCGGTTGCGGTTGTTGCGCAGGCACATCGTGAGGGCCTCGACACGCGCTTCCGGTTCGTTTGCGGCCGACCACTCGCGCAG
>SXHS01000275.1 GCA_005773145.1 Planctomycetaceae bacterium
CAAAGAATCGCTCGAAGCGATCCACCATTCTCTCGCGGAAATCAACCCGTAACCCGAAGCGTCAGCGAGGGATACCTGCCACGTCGGTCGCCCAAGCCGGGTGATGAATGACGCGAGCATCCTCCATTTCCTCGCGAACGGCCCTCCCGACGGTCCCTCGCTGACGCTTCGGGTTACGACGAGAATCGCCCCCACATGTGGCCTCTTGGGGCAACGCCCAACGGGGCAGCACTGTGAACGGTGTCTCAAACGGAGTGGAATTCGCTTGCAATGCGTCCACCGGCCCAGTACAATAAAGCCTCTATAGGGAGGGGGCAGGTGCCCCCGTCTATCGTCACAGTTTTTAACAACACAAATTTTTCGGTGTTCTTGGTTGCTGATGAATTCTACCCGGGCGTAGGTTTTGCGCCCTGAGTTGGGTACGGCCTGAATGGCGGCCGTCTCTTTTTCCCGACTCCACATGTGTACCTAGTTTTAGTTTTACTCGTTTGCGTTCCTACACCATCAACTTGGCAAGGGGTTGATAGACCATGATTTCGATACGCGCAGTCACTATGATCGCCGCCGGCTGGGTTTGTTGTCTGCTTTGTGTCCAGCAACACGCGGCCCATGCGGGGGTGATCACCGCCACTAACGCACAGTTCGCCAATGTGGACGGCGGCATTTTGGCCAAACGCCCGGTCACATTCCTCGGCAGCGAGCCGGGATTTGCCCTGGGTGCTATTGCGGATGTCAACATCACGATTGAATTCGCCAAGGCCGATGGCACCAATCCCAATCCGCCCTACCCAACGACTTTCGACCCGTTTTTTAACGAAATTAATTTTGAGCTGATCAGTCCCAATGGCACATCGGTAATGCTCATTCCAGTCAACACCTTTCCGGGTGCGCCGGCGACGAACGCTTTTAATGGATTGGTGTACGATGGCACGATAACATTGGATGACGAGGCGGCACAAACGGTCAATATTCAAGCCATGTTAGCGGGCATGCCCAATTCGGGCGCCTTTAGGCCAGTGAATCCGCTCAGCGCCTTCGATGGTTTGAATGCACTAGGAACCTGGCAGCTCTGGATCGGCGACGAAGTGGGGGACGATACGCTGCGATTCCGGTCGTATACGCTCACCATCACTACAGTCCCGGAGCCGACATCCTGGGCCTGTTGGGGACTGGCGATGGGAGCCCTGGTTCTGCTCCGTCAGCCTCACCGCTAGGTCACCGCCGTGAATATCGTTCGAGCCATGAGGCGATTCACCTTTATTGAATTACCCACGGGCATGCTTCTTGTACCCGCTTATTTTTTTTCAAATCGGAGAAACGCCATGTCCGTGATGCGATTGGTTCTGCTGACAACGACGGTATTTATCACGTTTGGATTCGCGGGGCGAGTCAGCGCGGAAGAGCAGAAGGACCCGGCACAAAAGCCTGCCGAACAGAAGACGGAAGCCGTCAGTGCCGAGGAGGCGCAGAAGAAGGCCGAAGCCGAAGCGAGGCAAAAGGCCCGCGAGGCACAGGACCAGGCGATCGATGCCGTGAAGCAGGCGGGGGGAACGGTCCGAGTCGATTACGCACAACGTGACGTTCACCCCAGCCCCGTCGTGCACGTGGCGTTCCATGGATCGCGCGCTGAAGACAGCCTGATGTCGCTTTTGGCCCCGTTTCCGAAGCTGAAACGGATCGATTTGAGTTTTTCCCAGATGACCGATTCGTCGCTGGCCGCGTTGGACAAGTTTGCCGAGTTGGAGCAAATCGACTTGTACGGCGCGAAACGGGTGACGGACGCCGGCTTGGCCCATTTGGCCAAGATCCCGACTCTCAAACAGATTTCGTTGTGCGGCACCGCGATTACTGACGAGGGACTGGCTCATTTGGCGGCTCTTGCCTCGTTGGAGCAACTGGACCTTGATCGCACGAGGGTTTCCGACGCCGGTTTGGAAAAGCTGAAGGCACAGCCGCTGGTCAAACTTACACGGATCGACCTGTCCAATACGCGTGTCACGGACACAGGGCTGCAATACTTGACCGGCATGTCGGCGCTGCACGAGTTGTCACTCGCCTACACATCCATCGGTGACACGGGATTGGCACACCTGCGCGCCCTGACCCAACTGAAACGATTGGATTTGGACGGGACACGAGTTACCGATGCCGGTCTGGCGGCTCTGGAACCGCTGCAGGCCCTTGAGTATCTCGATTTGACGGGGACGACGATCAGCGACCGGGGCATTGATGCCATCCAACGCCTGAAGGGGCTACAGCGGTTGCGTCTGGGGGGAACCCCCATCACGGACGCCGGCATCGAACGACTGCAAGGCCTAGAGAAATTGGTCAACGTCTCCTTGGAAGGGAGCAAAGTCAGCGACGCGGGCGTGGAGAAATTGAAGAAGGCCACTCCACGAATCTGGGTCACGCGGTAAGCACGCATGCCTCTCACGGCGGTGCCAGACGTGGTGCGGTCTCGTATTTGATTACCGGGGGACCGCTGGATCAGGCTGCCAAAAGGCATGCATGGCGGCGTGGCCAGCCGGCAGGTTCGTCAAGGAATGTTCGGCACGGTCGGCTAGCCGCATCACATGCAGATTGCGCACGCCCTGGCGTTTTGAGCCATACAGGAGCCACTGCCCATCCGGCGAGGGTTTGGGATGGTAATGCAGCGTACCCGGCGGGGTGTTGGTAAGCCGTGCGCTCCGACCGTCCAGTGAAACTTTAAACAGTTCGACATTCTCGCCAACCTTCGCCGTGTAAAAGACGTGCTCACCATCCACGGCCCATACCGGTACGTCGCTGCTGCCACCATGATGGTCGGGCACATCGAGGAACTCGATCACCCCACGGTAGCCGCCTCGGTCGGCCAATTTTCGCAGTTCCGTACCGTTCGCCCGCACGAGGTGGGGATGACAGTTGTAGTGTTCACCCGCGACGAACAGGACCCACTGGCCGTCTGGCGACCACGTGGGGACAAAATTAAAAGAGGCTCCCGTCTGTACTTGCACGCGATTTCGGCCATCGGCGTCCGCCAGATAAATCTGGTAGTTCTCGTGGTAGGAAATCCGTGAACCATCGGGCGAGGTGCTGAAGCCGTAGGCGAAGCCGCCTGAATTCTTGGTCAGGTCCAATTTGTTGCGTCCATCGCGGTCCATACTGAACGGATGGGAATCTCCGTCGATCAAAGCCGTGAAACCGAGTTTGTTGGGATCGTTGGGCCAGAAAAACAGACCCGTATTGTGAAAACTGACCCGATCTACTGCCGTAAGATTCTCGGTTTTTCCGGTGGCGATATCGACGAGATATGAATCGTACAACCAGCCGTCGGGCGTAAAACGAAAGGTCTGGTGTTCCTCCTCCCACTTAGCATTTTCCTCACTCTCCCAACCGCGCCCGATGATGGCCCACTTCGCGTCGGGGGACCAGCCGGCAAACTGCGTCCAGGCACCGACCTCGTTTCTTAGCGCGTCGGCAATCGAGCGACGATCGGTACCGTCGGCGTTCACCAGCAGCGCTTGGCCGGTGCTGGTATTCGCGTGCCGTCCCCCAGGCAGATTCGTACGATGTTCGCTATAGCCGATGAGCGGCTGCGGCTGATCGGGCTCGGACGCGGCAGCGGAGCGGCCTACCCAGCCGATCAACAGTGCGAGGATGGTGGGGCTTACGAAGGCGTATCGGAGGATCATGTTCGTGAATCCTCCCATGTGGGCCGGCTTACAATACCCTGGCAATGATGCACTTTAGATACTCGGTCTCGGGGCAAGAGACGCGGACCGGATGATCCGGGCCGGCCCCACGTTGCTCGAGCAACTGCAATTCTCGTCGCGCGCGTTGACTGGCACCCACCAACATCTGCCGAAAGTCCTCACGGGAAACGACCCCGGAACAACTACAAGTCACCAGGATTCCTCCTGGCTCCAAGACCTGCATGGCGAGTCGATTGAGGCGATGGTAGGCCTGCAAGGCGGCACGGGTATGATGCCGGCTCCCCGCAAATCGCGGGGGGTCCAAGATGACACCGCCAAAGCGGCGCGACTCGCGTCCCAATCGCTCGAGTGTGTCGAAACAATCCCCCGTTTCGCACTGGATTTGGGGAAACCCATTGAGCATCGCGTGGTGCCGTGCAACATCGATGGCCTTGGCACTCGCGTCAATGGCCAACACCTCGCTGGCTCCGGCCCGCGCCGCCGCCAAGGCAAAACCGCCGGCGTAGCAGCAAACATCCAATACGGAACGCCCTCGCAAGTAACTGGCCGCCCGCACTCGGTTCTCGCGCTGATCGAGGTAGTACCCCGTCTTCTGCCCGCCACACAGGTCCACCTGCAAACGGACGCCATGCTCGCAGATCTCGACGGGCTGGGTCAATTCGACCCCGCGCATGAATCCGCTGACCAACTCCATGTGCTCGGCGCGCGCCACATGCGGATCGATGCGTACTTGGATGGAGAGAGGTTGGCAACGGGCTTCCAACCAATCCAACAGCCATGGGGCGCGCAATTGCATCACGCGGGCGGTGAACTGCACCACGAGATGGCCGGCGTAATGGTCCACAATCAGGCCACTTAATCCATCCGCCTCGCTAAACACCCAACGCGCGGCGCCGTCGCGGTCCGTTAACCCGGCCTGCTCGCGCAGCCCCAACGCCAATTCCAGACGTCGCGACCAAAACGCATCGTCGAGTTCTTCCTCTTGATTCCAGGTATACAGTCGCACGGGTATGCGGCTGTCGCCGTTGTAGAGTCCACGGGCGACCCATCGGCCATCGGGCAATACGAGGTCAATCACCGATCCCGGCGGTACCGATTCCCGTACCGGCACCAG
>SXHS01000035.1 GCA_005773145.1 Planctomycetaceae bacterium
CACGAACTGACCGGGTTGGCCAGCGAACTTGCGGGTGTGGCCAACCTGAATGTGTCGGTACGCGAATGGCAAGATGATATCGCTTTTCTACACAAGATCGTCCCCGGCGCGGCAGACAAGAGCTACGGCATCCACGTAGCCCGCTTAGCCGGCGTGCCTCAATCCGTATTGGAACGCTCCAAGCAGATTCTGTCCCAATTGGAGCATGAACACTTGGACGGCCAGGGGAAACCTCGCATTGCCGCTGGCCGGCAGTCGATCCGCCGCGGCGACTTGCAACTCACCCTTTTCGGGCCGGCCGACCACCCGATCTTGGACGTGCTGCGCGATTTGGATCTCGAGGCGCTGACACCCGAGGGGCTGCGGAACCAATTGGCGCAGTGGCAGCGGGAATTACGCACCGGCAAATAACCGCCGGTCATCCAACGTCGCACCCATCGTACGGCCCTGTTGGGCCAATCCGCCTGGGAACGAGTTCATTCGGACCGGCTCACGAAGCCGAAGGCCCCTGCTGCAAGAGGTGGTCAAACGCATCTTCGGTCAGCACGCGCACGCCGAGTTGCTCGGCCTTTTGCAACTTACTGCCGGCCTTCTCGCCGGCAACTATAAAACTAGTCTCAGCCGAAACACTCGAAGTTGCTCTCCCCCCATGTTGCTCAATCAACCGGTGGATTTGTTCGCGCGTGTAGCGATGCAGGGTGCCGGTGACCACGATGGTCTGTCCGTCCAACTTACGTGGTTGCTCGCTGGAGGTCATCGCTGATTCGCGGGTGGAGTCGGTTGTGTCGACACCCAACGCCTGCAACTGTTGGATGGTATGCCACCCATGCGGATCGTGCAGGAACTCGTAGACACTGGCGGCAATCACCGGACCGATCTCATCGACGGACGAAAGCTCTTCTTGTGTGGTATCTCGCATGGCGTCGATCGAGCCGAAGTGGCGAGCCAAAACGCGTGCCACGACCGTGCCGACATGGCGGATGGACAGAGCGGTCAGTAAGCAGGCCAAGCCTCGTCGCTTGCTGGCTGCGATCCCCTCCAACAAGTTGCACGCGGACTTCTTCCCCATGCGGTCCAGCGACTGCAAATCGTCTTCCTTCAAGCGATACAGGTCGTCGTAGTTGAGGACGATTTTCTGATCGACCAGCTGCTCCACCAGCTTCTCTCCCAGTCCCTCAATATCCATGGCGTGTCGACTGGCAAAGTAGCGGATTCGCTCTTTGATTTTGGCACCGCATTGGTGATTGGGGCAACGAATCGACACGCCCCCTTCGTCGCGAATCAGCACGAACTGACAATTGGGGCAGTGGGTGGGAAACTGGAACTCAGCGAGTGGCGTGGTGCGTCGATGGATCTCGACCCGAACGATGTGGGGAATGATCTTGCCGGCCTTTTCGACCACAACCCAATCGCCAACCCGAACATCCTTGCGATGAATTTCGTCGGCATTGTGCAGGCTTGCGCGACTGACCGTCGTCCCCGCCAGCGGCACGGGTTCCAACTCGGCGACTGGCGTGATGGCACCTGTTTTGCCAACTTGCACGCGAATGTCGCGCAGCTGCGTAACGGCTTCATACTTTTCAAACTTGTAAGCGATGACCCAGCGTGGGAACTTGGAAGTGGCACCCAGTCGGTCTCGTTGCTCGAAACGATTGACCTTAATGACCAATCCGTCCGCCTCGAAATCCAGCTCGTGCAGCCGGGCGACCAACTCATGACCGTATTGAATCGCTTGATCCAATTGACCAAAACAGCGAACTTCGGGCGTTGCGGGCAAGCCGAACCGGCGCAGGTGTTCAAGGAACTCCATGTGCGTGCGCTCGGTCAACCCAGTACTACGTCCGACTCCGTGACAGAACAGCCTCAGCCTGCGCTGCGCGCAGATACGGGAATCCAAGAGGCGAATGCTTCCAGCCGTCACATTGCGAGTGTTGGCGAATATTGCTTCACCACGCTCCGTCTGTTCCGCATTGAGCCGCACGAGGTCGGAGTTCCGCATGTAGATCTCGCCGCGAACTTCGAGCAATGGTGGGGGATTATCTTGTAGGCGCAGCGGCAGGTCGACGATCGTCCTCAGGTTATGAGTGATATCGTCGCCGACGCGACCATCGCCGCGCGTGACTCCCTGGACGAATTGCCCCTGTTCGTACAACAAAGAGACGGCCACGCCATCGATCTTGAGTTCCACGACCCATTCCACGGCCTCTTGGCCGAGAAGTTTGGCGACGCGATCGGCGAATTGGTGCACTTCGGCAGCATTGTATGTATTTTCGATCGACAGCATGGGGACTTGATGCGAGACGGAGGCGAGGGACCCGACCGGTGCATCGCCGACCCGTTGCGTGGGACTATCGGCCGTGATCCATTCCGGGTGCTGTGATTCCAGTTGCTCGAGCGAGCGCAGCAGCTGGTCGTACTCCAGGTCACTAATTTCCGGAGAAGCCAGCACGTAATACTGATAGTCGTGCTGCCGGATGGACTGCCGCAACCGTTCGATTTCGTCGCGAGGAGCGGTCATACGGGGCCCCGGCCAACCCCACGCGTGAATCGGAGCGGAGGACTTTCGTTGCGGACGGCGGCTCTAATCCGGCTTTTTATCATCGGCGTCCCAATAAGAATCGGTCCCAATAACTCCTGCCGTGGCAATCGCCAGTACGATCAATTCACCGATCAGAAGCATGGTGCCGTGTAGATTGAGCCAACGAAACAAGGGGTGAAACGCGTGTGGATTCGCAGCCGTCTGCCCCCCCTGCAGGTCCGCCAGGGACATCATGAAATAGGCGCTCGCTGTCACGAAGAACAACAGCCCCGTCGCGATTAAGACAACGTAGAACGGGTTCGGTAGAGACTGCAATCGACGCATGTGGCCATTGTAGATCACCAACCGGTCGGGCGGGGAGGCCCGGATGGCATCCCTTTCAAAGCCGGTGATCGGCCGTTAGCATGAATGGCCCGACATCCAGATCCAGGGATCGCAGCCG
>SXHS01000276.1 GCA_005773145.1 Planctomycetaceae bacterium
ATCCCCGAGGAGGATCGGTTGCGCCGCATGGCCCAGACGATTCGCCATCGTGGCCCCGATGATGAAGGCGTGTTGGTCGCCGGTTCCGCTGGCTTGGCCCACCGACGGCTGACCATCATCGATCTCAGCTCGGCCGGTCATCAGCCGATGTCGAACGAAGATGGTACGGTGTGGATCGTCTATAACGGCGAGGTCTATAACTTCCCCGAATTGCGCGAAGCGTTGCGGCAACCGCACCAGTTTCGTTCTCACACGGACACCGAGGTGCTCATCCACCTGTATGAAGAAGTCGGCGAATCAATGGTCGACCGACTGGATGGCATGTTTGCCTTTGCCATCTTGGATACCAAGCGTCAGCGGCTGTTTCTGGCCCGAGATCCGTTTGGCATCAAGCCGTTGTACTACAGTTGGAACGCCGAGCGATTCGTCTTTGGATCGGAGATCAAGCCACTGTTGGCATCGGGCGAAGTAGCACGAGATGTCGACCCCGCGGCGCTCAACGACTACTTTGATTTTCACTGGATTCCCGCACCTCGCAGTATTTTTCGCGAGGTTCGTAAGCTGCCGCATGCCCACACGTTGTCGATTGACCTGAACCGTTGGGAGCACCAGGTGCGACGGTATTGGCGGCCGCAATACCAACCGGAAACCGGACGTTCGGCGGAGTCGTGGAGTGATGAAATCGCCGAGACCCTGAATCGATCGGTGCGTTCGCAATTGATCTCGGATGTACCACTGGGGACGTTCTTAAGTGGCGGCATCGATTCGTCGTTGGTGACCTATTATGCTGCCAAGAATACGTCCGGGCGACTCAAGACATTCACGATCGACTTCCAAGAATCGGGCGCTTCCGAGGGTGAGCATGCGCGGTTTATTGCGCAACAGCTGCAAACCGACGCGGTCTTCCGCACGCTCACCGAGGATTCACTGGCGAACCTAGCGTCACTGGCTGAGTACTACGATGAGCCCTTCGCCGATTCGTCATTACTTCCCACTTGTGCCGTCAGCCGCGTCGCGCGAGAGAGTGTCACGGTGACCTTGTCCGGCGACGGAGGGGATGAGTTATTTACCGGTTATCGTTCCCACCAGATGGCCCATCGGATTTCGCGACTGGACTACTTACCGACATTCCTTACGGCGGGCCTGTTTGGCACCCTGGCTGCGCTGACGGGGCCGGATACTCGGCTGCATGAATGGAGTCGACGGTTCGCCTTGCCCCCCACGCGACGCCGCGCGTCGCTCTTGCGACTCCCTGGTCGCTCGATTCGGTTGGACAAATTGGCTCCCGAATTGCGGGAACCGACCGAAGCTCGTTTCTGGCACCTTGACCAATACGAGAACGAATTGCGTGGTGTTCCCCCCATCACGCAGGCTCAATTTTACGACATGCTGCTCTACCTGCCGAATGACATCTTGGTAAAAGTTGACCGGGCCAGCATGGCGAGCAGCTTGGAGGCCCGCGTTCCCGTGCTCAGCCGGCCGATCGCGGAACTCGCGTTTCGAATTCCCGAATCCATTCGGTTTGATCGACAACTACAAAAGCCGCTACTACGCCGGTTAGTCGCCCGACACTTCGGGGATCGACTGGCGAGGCTCCCCAAGCACGGCTTCAGCATTCCGCAGAGTCGTTGGATGGCGACCGCCGCCAGTCCTCAACAGGAAGCCGAACTACTCGCGGGGGGGGCCGTGCGTCAGGGTGGATTATCGGCCGACGGTATCCGGCGTCTGTTTGCCAGCATTCGGCACGGCAGCGGGCGCTGGCGCACCGATCGCACGGAAGAACTGTTTGCGCTGCTTGTCTTCCACCACTGGTGGAATCGCTACCTGGCCTGATGGCTGGTGATGCGGGCCTGCTGGTCGCGCGTCTCGTCAAGCTCGGCGACGGTTTCCGATTCCCAGACCGCATAGCGGCTCATCGAGTCCATCAAGTTTTGGTCCGCCACATAGAGGTCCCAGTTGTGCTGTTTTCCCACGACACAGGTGGCATCCATCTGGTCGATGCGGCTCGCGGCGTCTCCCAAGCAGACCGCGTGCACCAACCCCGTGTACCCTAACGCTTCAACGCCCGGCCGACCGTAGATGCGGCCATAGCGTTTGAGCGCCGCATCGCGCGAATTGTAAATCAACAGCATCCGATCGATCACCGAGATGGCCTGTCCATGTCGGCGACCAGGCACGAGCCAGTCGTTGTCGAGAGCGGCGGCAAAGGCGACGACACGATACCGAGGGGGTGAGGCAACCAGCTTTTCCTGCGGGAGCGCCATGCCATCGGCTGCACCGCCCCCCATCAGGTGGAGGGACTTGGTAATGATACGCGGGCCAAAACTGTAGCCGATTAAACTGATGCGTTTGGTCGAGGGCATTTCAGCCAGAAAGCTGCCTAAGTAATACCCCTCGCTAATGGTGCGGCTGGCCTTGATTCGCGTATCCTTCACGGGTGCCGCCACCTTGTCACTCGGCCACGACCAGATCACGTGACAAAATCGGCGATGGGCCGGAGTTCGCTGACGAAGTTCGCAATAGATGCGCATGCCACGCCGAATGGCGTCCGCCGCGTCCACCCGGTTTCCGTCCACGTACAACGTGGTAACCGAATTGGGATCCTGATCGGCATCAACCTGAGAGGTTAATTCGCTCACGGTGGATCGCCGCCATCGGCCTCCGACTTGGGATTGCCAGACTCGCAGATCCTCGGACGTAAAGTGACCGGGTTGGGCGCACCCCAGGTGACGTGTGCTGATCAACCACACGGAATCCTCACCCGCGCATCTGTCGGGCTCACATACCCGTTCTGGGAGCAGATCGTCGTCGGCCCACGAAGTGACATGCGGACACAACAGGCACCCCATCAAACAGAGGGAGCGCAGTAAGGCTCGCCACGGGGGTATAAGATCGGCGGGGCTCCAAGTCCCCATCATATCCACATCCATGAGGGCTCCATCCAACGACCGGGCTAGGCACTATCCGTCGCATTGTAACCAGCCACTCTAAATCTAGCACGCAAATGCGCACGTGTTGTCAATTCGCCACATCAATTTGTGAAAAAAATCACCCGTTGCGTTTGCACATCAACAGATGTGATGTAGAGTTGCCTAGCCCACCTATCCGCATCCGCACGGATAAGCAGACCCTCCCGGAGACACGACCCATGAAACGTGCGCAATTGGTAGCGATTGTATTGTTGATGAGCGTCTGTCTCGTTGGTTGCCGGCGCATGGGGAACGGCGGCCTGTTTGGACGACGCGGTGCCCCTTGCGGAAACTACGCCCCCTATGCGGCCGCCCCTTATGCGGGCCAGCCCAACCCCTATGCGGGTTGCGCGCCGGCCGCGATGCGGGCCCCAGCCTACGCTCCCCCCGCCTGCGCGACCGGAGGTTGCGCCCCGGGCGGGTACACCAATTACTCCAGTGGCGCGTTCGGTTCAGGGGCCATGTTTGACGGTGGTGCCCCCATGGAGATGGGGGGGCCTGGGTTCGACGATGGGGCAACTGTCAGCACGGGCTCTCCAATCGAGTCGGGCCCCGAAACGATTGGCCCTGGCTACTCAGCAGGTCCGGCCATCCTCACCGGCGTCACCGAGGATCGAGCTATGAACAGCTCCAACGAGTTGCCGGGGCCACGAAATTCCGGCAGCGATAGTCGCAACTGAAATCCGCCTTTATCGTCCGGCAGCGCATCGTCTCGGCGAAGCGTTAGTTAAGATAGAGAGATATGGGGCGCTCGGGTGGTCGCGCGCCCCCGGACCAAGTTTCCGGCTGCCGGAACTCAAATGGCGATGCCACGCGCAATCATCATCCTCACGACGATCGTGACCACGTTACTGTCCGCGACAGCTGTCGTGGCCCAGTTCGGCGACTCGCCGGCCGCGACGACGGAACTCACCGGACCGACCCATAGTTCTAAGTGGAAGGTGGGCGTTGTGGTTGATGCCCAGGGCGGACCATGCGTGGGTTTGGTCGGTACCCTTCCGATACCCGCCAACTGGCCGGAACAGAAGGTCGATGTCGTCGAGGAAGAAATATCACCAGATGTCAAGAAGGTCCGCTATCGCACGCTGGAAAAAAGCGTCAAGCAGATGGTGATTGAAATCCCCCGTCTGGCGAGCGGCGACACCGCCAAGGCCTTAGTAACCCTCGACATCCAGCGAACGCTCGTCCCCGCTCCCACGAATACGGATGATCTGCGCATCCCGTCGGAGATCCCCTCGGAGGTGCGCCCCTACCTAAACGCCAGCCCCTACATCGAGGTGCGACACCCCATGATCGTCAAATTGGCCAAGCAGCTGCGGAAACCGGAGCTGGCCGGATGGAAGCAAGTCGAGGCCATTTATGATCATGTTCGCGATCACGTACGTTACGAAAACGGCAGCTTGAAAGGGGCGTTGGCCGCATTGCGTGATGGTACGGGGGACTGTGAAGAACTCACCTCGCTGTTCATTGCCCTCTGCCGTGCCAACAAGATCCCAGCGCGTACCGTGTGGGTCCCAGACCACTGTTACCCTGAGTTTTACCTGGAGAACGCCGACGGCGAGGGCCAGTGGTACCCCTGCCAGGCCGCAGGCCAACGTGAATTCGGTACGATCAGCGAGAAACGGCCTATCCTGCAAAAAGGGGATAACTTCAAGGTACCAGATCAAAAAGGGGCCCAACGCTATGTGGCCGAGAACCTGACCGGAGGCGCTGCACGCGGCGGCGGAAAACCACGCGTGGAATTCATTCGCCAGCTGCTGACCGACGGTTAAACGATGAGGTAGCCGCTGAGTACAAGGAGGGGGTCTTGATGATCACCCTGCCCAAGTGCGAGGCAGCGCAAGCCCGCAAGATCAAGGTTAAGGGCTGAGTGCTGGCAGCTAGCCCCGACCCGCGTGTGACGGGGGCTCTCTTGATCGATTCGCTGCTAATTGGTACGATCCGCCGCCTAAGGGACTAGGCAGGCGGGGCGGTCGGTCGGCGGGAATTCAACCATGCGCGGACATCGGATTGGCTGTTTGTGCTTGTATCTCGTGCTGTTCGGGGCGCTATGGGCGTGGGCTGCGACTGCGACTGCGCAGTTGCCGCCGGCCAGCGGGACCCTTCCCGTTCCAGGCGGGGTTCCGATTCCGGGGCCCGGCATCGACCCGGTTGCTTTGCCGAGTCAGATTCCTCCGCCGGAGCTTCCTCTTGAGTCGTCGGAGGCTTGGTATTCCCCAATGAATTGGTTTGGGCCCGAGATGTGGGAGGGGAGTGTCGAGGTTGGCTTGAACGCCGCCTCTGGCAACACGGAGAGCGTTAGCTTGCGGACTGGTGCGAAGTTAACACGCGAGACGGATTCGACCAAAGGCCTGGTCGAATTGACGTACGCTCGCAACGAAGCCAACGGCGTGGAAACCCAACACTTTGCACAGGGTGAGGCCCGTGGTGACTTTAAGTTTGCCGAGTCTCCCTGGACGTTGTTTCAAATTTCTCGGTTGTTGTACGACGAGTTTCGTCCGTTTGACGTGCGGCTGTCGTTCAGTGCCGGTTTGGGCTACCGCTTTTGGGACTCGGAAAACTTAAAACTAACGGGCCGCTTTGGTCCCGCCGTTTCCCACGAAGTCGGCGGCGTTGACGACTCATGGGTGCCGGAGGCATTGTTTGGGGTCGACTGGGAGCAAAAACTGACCGAACGTCAGAAAATCACCATGACGACGGATTACTTCCCCGCTTGGGAAGATTTCAATGACTACCGCATCGTCTCGAATGTCGCCTGGGAGGTCCTGCTGGACGAGGCCTCCAATCTCAGTTTGAAACTGGCTGCCATCGACAACTACGACAGCACTCCGTCGGGAGCTCGTCCGAACGACATCAACTATTCGCTGCTTTTGCTCTGGAAGCTCTGACGCGACGTTCGTTCGGCCCCATCTTTCTTACGTGGCTGCAAAAACAGTCGTATGGGAACTTCGCCAAAGGGCAAGTGATCTCGGAAGACGCTCAGCAAGTAGCGCCGGTAGTCCTCGGAAAATGCCTTGGGATTACTGCAGAACAGCGCAATCGTGGGGGGCTGAATGTCGATCTGAGTGCCGTAATAGATCTTGGGCAACCGTTGTTGATACAAAGGGGGAGGGTGCAATTTCAACGCCCTTTGCAACAGCTCATTCAAGCCGGCGGTAGCCACGCGTTGACGGGACTGCTTAAAGAGCATCTGGGCATGGTTGATCAGCGTCTTGACGTTCTTGCCGGTCTTGGCCGTGATGAATGCGATTGGGGCGTACTTCATCGTGGTGAATGCATGTTGCAGATGCTCTGCCCATTGCCCCGTGACGGCCTTTCCTAGCAGCATATCCCACTTATTAACTACAAAGATGCAGGGCTTGTGTTCGGCCGCAATATAGTTGCATAGCTGCCGATCGACTTTACTGATCGGTTCGTTGGCATCGAAAAAAGCCAGTACGACATCGGCGCGACGAATGCTGCGATGGGCGCGATGGCTTCCATAAAAATCGATATCCCGGTTGAAGCTCCCCGCACGCCGCAGGCCTGGCGTGTCGATGGCCACGAACGACCTGCCGTCCAACTCAAAGCGGACATCCACGCTGTCGCGTGTCGTGCCGGCAACCTCGCTGACAATCATGCGATCCGACTGCGCCAGCGTGTTGACAAAAGTGCTCTTCCCAACGTTGCGGCGGCCTACGATGGCCAGCTTCATTTCAGGCTCGGTCTCGGGCCGGTCATCCAATACCGCAGGCAGCTGCGGAAGGATCGCCTCGATCAACTCCAGACGGTTTCGATTGGCTCGCGTGCTCGTGATGAGCGGGCGACCGAATCCCAACCGGACAAAGGCCTCGGCGTCGGAATCCCAGCGAGGACTATCCGCCTTGTTCGCCACCAAAAGCACGGGCTTGCCGATCCGGTGAAGCCGTTGGGCGATGGTTTGATCGAGCGCCGTGATGCCGGCCTGGGTGTCCACGACCATCAGCATCATGTGCCCGTCCCGCATGCCTGCGTCAATCTGCTGTTCGACCTCTCGGGTCAGTTGGTCGACATCCTCGATTCCCATGCCCCCCGTGTCGACGATGTCGAAGTAGCGTCCCTCGTGCTCGACCGTAAAGCTCTGGCGATCGCGCGTAACCCCGGCCATGTCGTCCACGATGGCCAGACGCTTTCGAGCCAGCCAATTGAACAGACTGGATTTGCCCACATTGGGGCGGCCGACGATGACAACTTGAGGAAGGGCCATAGCGCGACGAATAGCCGAGGGCGGGGAGTAAAGGGCGGACATCCCCATCCTAACCGAACCGATCCGCCTACGCCATTGTCGACAGGAACGAATCGCCGAGCCAAACTGACATCACTTTGATTCGCCGACTGCCATCAACTTGACCTCTCGCGGCTACCGGGAAGCGTCGTGCCAGACCTGCGCGGTGACGAATCTGGGCAAAACAGATCGATTTTGCCTGGATTTCACGGTTGTACCAGCATTGGCACGATAGCTGCGTGTACCACTACTACGAGGGGCGACACTGGCGGCAACGTGTGCCGATCAGAGTGGGCCGCCCCCATAGGGCAACGGGTCGCGGGGATCGCGGCCCGCACAAAAAAGGGGGGAGAACGTGACTCGGCGGAGTTGGACAGGGATGATGGTTGGCGTTTTGTTGTGTCAGGGGATCGTCATCCCGGAGGGAATGGCCTCCCACCGGTACATGACCACACGAGGCTGTGACGAGCGCGACGTGTCGTACCAGCGGCGTGCCTTGCGCGATTGGTATCGGGCCGAATGCGACCGGCTCCGAGACGCATACCTGTGCGAACGGCGTGAGTTGGATCGCGAGTGGCGCAGCCTATGTCACCTCTGCGGTCCGGCCCGCGAGGTGGCGCGTCGGGAATGGCGTTGCCGACGGCGGGAGCTGCAAGTGCGTTATGACGAGCAGCGCGATTGCCTGAGGGGGGAGTACGAGCGACGACTGTGCGATCTGGAGCGTCGATGCAGTCCTCGCCACGGTTACTAGCTGCATTTTTCCAGCAACAGATTCCTACTCAGCATGGACGCCGAAGCGGTTAGCGACCTGAACGGGGCAATTGCCTCGGAAAGGGAGCCGCTTCGGCGGGCGGCAATGGCAGATTGGATTCGGCCGCCCAGGCCTCACGTTCGTCGGCCGACGCATAGTAGCGCAGCCACAATTCAGGGTCATCCTGTGGGTCCAGGCAGTGCCAGTGCAAATAGGTGGGAGACTGTTCGATGCGCTTTTCAGGGGATGGCAGGATATCCCGGATGATGAGGCAATAGAGGGCGTGGTCGGATAGGTGGTCGGTAAACTCCACCACGATTCGCCTTTGGAAAAGTTGGCCGATGGTTTCCCAAAGGACAGCGTGCAGACGATCCGGCGACAACTGGTCCGGCGGCGGGAGTTCCAGGCGAGGTACAAACCAATCGGCGATCGGCAGCACAGGGGCCCGTTCCCAAGCCAACATCGAGGCCAAGTATTCATTCTCGACAGGCGTCGGCACGGTGTGCGTGTTCACCAGCCGAATCGACTCGTCCAGGAACGGTTCTAGCTCATCGCGCAATCGCGCGTTTAGCAGCAACTGATCCACCTCGTCAGCAGCAGTAAATCCAGCATTGCCCATGGCGCAGACTCTTTAGACGGAAAGGCTTAATGTGTCATGGCTCAAACATTGAGTTTACCCACAAACGCTCGTACCGCAAAGCTTTGCGGGGATGATTTCGCGGCGAACTTCAGATATTTTTCTCCGATGCAGCAATTTCTGGTAAAACCGTTTTTTCTTAACTCACACAACCGGCACAACCGGCATTTTTTGACACAGGCAGCTTGACCGTCCGTGATACATCAACGCCATCAGGTCCTTCAGTTTGCCGTCGTGTCGGATCGGCGTCACGCGTTATGTGCCGAGTCGGGGCGCGTGTTGGCGAATTGCCGTTCCAACTGGCGAATTTTGTCCAGACGGGCGGCGTGTCGTCCCCCTTCGAATTCCGTTTCGAGCCACACCTGGATGAGTGGAGCCCAATCGGCGGAGTCCTTGCTGTCCGCTCCGATGCAGAGCACGTTGAGATCATTGTGTCGACGGCTGGCCTCTGCCGTCTGCAAGTCGCAGCAGACCGACGCGCGCACGCCCGGAAATTTGTTGGCGGCGATGGCCATGCCGATGCCCGTGCCGCAGACCAATACCCCACGGTCGGCTTCCCCACGCATCACAAGTCCGGCGACGGCCGCCGCATAATCCGGGTAATCCACCTTGTCCTCATGACAGGTGCCTTCATCCAGCACGCTGTGCCCCCAGGACTCTAGGAGCTTTTGGATACTGGTCCGCAGCGCAATCCCGCGATGGTCACTGGCAATGGCTATCCTCATAGTGTCGTCTCCTCCTAGTCCTACGCAGCGTGTTGCCAAATGGTTGTGCGGCCGGCGCGGCGACTTGCCTAGGCGCCACGCTCCGCCACCACCTGATCGATATGGGCATCAATCGCCGCGGCAATCTGTTCCGCGCAGCGACGATACGATTCCAACGGGCCGCCGATTGGGTCGGCCACATCCACGCCATGAGCCACCAGAGGGTGGATGCGATCGGCAGCTTCCGGCCAACGGCGCAGCAGAGTATCTCGATGCCCACGTGTCATGGTGAGCATGCGGTCCGCCATGCGCGCCAAACGGTCGGTGACGGGCTGCGATTCGTGTCGGGACAAATCCAGTCCCCGCGCCCGCAGCGTCTCGATGGCTTCGCTGGTCGCGCGCCCCCCCGCGGATGCGGCAACTCCCGCAGACATCACCAGCCAGCCACGCTCTTCCAAATCTTCCAAAGAACATCCCAATCGTTCGGCCAGCTTCTGGCGACAGAGCCACTCGGCCATCGGACTGCGACAGGTATTACCTGTACAAACGAACAGTATCACAAAACTGGCAAGACGTCGCACGGCGGACTCGGACACCACGCCCTGACGCAAAATGCGCAGGTCGGATCCTTCGATGCGGACGACGGTTGATGCCTGGCCGTACCGGCATCGACCATCGTTGAGAATCAACGCCACATCACTTCCGAGCTGACCCGCAACTTCCTCCGCAGTCACTGCCGACGGTTGCCCGGTACGATTGGCACTCGTCAGTACGAGTGGGCCGGGGAGCAGTCGCAGTACGTCATGAATCAGCGGATGAGCCGGGACGCGCAGGCCCAACGTTCCCTCTTGGAGCACGGCCCGTTGCACGGACTCCGGAAGTTGTCGCACAAGACTCTGAGGGTGATTGTCCGGCATGACCAATGTTAGGGGGCCGGGCCAACAACGACGGGCGAGCCGACGTCCCAGAGATCCAATTTCGGGCAGGTAGTCGGCCGCGTCATCAGCACAACGCACGGCTAGGGGAAAGGGGTGCCCGGCCTGTCGGCCCTTGGCGGCGATGAGACGTGACACGGCGGCCGCATCCAGTGCATGAGCCGCCAGTCCATACACCGTCTCGGTGGGAAATGCCACCAGCTGCCCCTCGGCCAACGTCTGGACTGCCCGATGCACAACATCGCGCAGGTCGCCTGCATTTCGGACGTCGATGACAGCCGGGGCCATGGATGAAGCGGGCCACATCGTCTGGGGCAAAGGTACGATCCGCGCCCCCCAGGACGGTTAAGGGGGGCACAACAACACCCGAATCCCTCAGCCTAACAGTGTTGGCAAGCCTGGGTCAAGGGCTCCCCTCGCTAACGCGTCGGGATACGAGGTCCATTTTCGGCGATAGACGCGATCGAAAGGTCCAACCGGTAGGTTTTTTTCCACCGAGTGCCTTACAATTGGGGGCGACGGGAATCGAGTCCGTGAATCCAGGCCACGAGAACAGCATGCCGGCCGCGGGTCGCGGTACGCCGGTGCACGCTTCCAAGGATCGTTGCAGATGGACGCAGCCAACCCAATCGCCGAGTCGCAAAGGTCGCATCGGGTTGCGACGCGCCGCGCCCTGCTGGTGATGCTGGGGGGCACCGCCGCCGCAATCGCGGGTACCCTGCCGTGGTCCGCACTGAAACGGGCTTCCGGCATTGGGTCGGGTGGAAGGCTGCAGGCCGTCTGGGGCCGGCGCGGGGTAGGGCCCGGACGGCTCCATCGCCCCCGCGCGATCGCAGTCGATGACCGCGAGCAGGTTTATATCGTCGATATGCTGGCTCGCATCCAGGTCTTCGATCGCGACGGAAAATTCCTGCGCGGGTGGCGCACGCCGGTCTCCGACAACGGACGTCCCACCGGCCTTTCGATCGATCGCGACGGTAACTTGATCGTGGCCGACACCCACTACTTTCGCGTGCTGTTCTACACGCCGTCCGGGCAGCTTCTGGAACAGCGTACGCTCGGCGGAATCGCTGGCCGCGAACCGGGCCAATTCGGTTTCATCACGGATTGTGTCCAGGATTCGCTGGGCAACTACTATGTTTCCGAATACGGTGAATTCGATCGGATCCAGAAATTTGATCGCGATGGTCAATTCTTGATGCAGTGGGGAGGGCAGGGGGCGGGACCCGGGCAGTTCCGTCGTCCGCAAAGCCTGGCCTTGGACGCCCACGAACATTTGTGGATCACGGATGCCTGCAATCATCGCATCCAAGTGTACGATGCCAAGGGAGACCAGCCTCGGCTGGTTCGCCAATGGGGCACGGCGGGGCCACAATTGGGGCAACTCTCGTTTCCCTATGGACTGGCCCTGGATGGTCGAGGCCATGTCTACATTTGCGAATTCGGAAATCATCGGGTACAAAAGCTAACCGAGGAGGGAGTTCCGGTTGCCAGTTGGGGCCAGTGTTGACGACAGCCCGGTGAACTGTACAATCCCTGGGCCATCGCCTGGGATCACCACCGGCAGCTGTTCGTTCTGGATACTTACAAGCACCGCGTGCAGCGGATTTCCCTGTAGGATGTGATCCATGCTGAGAATTCGAGCTTTGGTAGGGCGCACTCCTTATGACCCTGTTTGATCGGCAACTCGCCTGTGACGACCCTTGGGTATTGGTGCTGATTCCGGTCCTGATCCCGCTATTGATTGCCTGCAGTTATCGCAGCCTGACCGGCTTAGGAGGCATGCGCTACCTGCTGGCCTTGCTGCTGCGCATGGCGGTGGTGATTTGTCTCGTCGCCAGTTTGTCCAATCTGCAAATGCGGCGCATCAGCGATAAGTTGACCGTTTTGTATCTGCTCGATCAATCGGCCAGCATCCCGAAGGACCAACGCGACGCGATGCTGCGTTACGTTGCCAAGGAGGTGAGCGCGCATCGCAACGACGAGCGTGGTGACCGGGCGGGCGTGATCGTCTTCGGCCGCGAGGCGAATATTGAGATCCCTCCCCTGGATGACGATTTCGATGTGCTAACCGAATTGGAAACGACCGGCAGCTTGCAGGTGGATGCTACCAATCTGGCCGGCGCGATGAAGTTGGCCCAAGCCACATTTCCTGAGGATTCCGCCAGCCGCGTGGTGATCCTAACCGACGGCAACGAGAACTTGGGGGACGTGCGCACCATCGCTCAGTTGATGGTGGCAGATGGCGTGGGGATTGATGTGGTGGCCGTGCCTTTGGAATCGAGCGGCGATGTTTCCGTGGAGCGACTGGTGCTCCCAGACAACATCCGTAAGGACCAGCCCTTTGAAGCCCGTGTGGTGCTCGACCATCAAACCCATACGACTCAAGAAGGTCAGGCGGCCCCGGCCCGCGGCAAGTTGCGACTCATTCGCCGCCGCGGATCTCAAGAGGAGGTTTTGGATGAACCGACCGTGGAGCTGCCGCCGGGCAAATCGGTTTATCGCTTCCAGCACGAGATCCGCCAGGCCGATTTTTATGAGTACGACGCGCAGTTCGTAGCCGAAAACGCTGCGCAGGACCGCGTGGCCGAGAACAACCGAGTAACGGCGTTCACGCACGTTCGTGGCCAGGGGCAGGTGCTGCTCGTCGAGGATTGGGAGAATCGGCGTCCGGATGGAAGTGGCGAGTTTCATCCGCTGGTCGAGGCGCTACGCCGCATGAATTTGGAAGTCACCGTACAGTTCTCCGATGCGCTCTTTGGCAGCCTGGCGGAGCTACAACGCTACGACACGGTCATTCTTGCCAACGTCCCACGCAGCAGTGGCAACGAACAGCAAGTGACCAATTTCAGCGATGCCCAGGTGGAGATTCTGGTGCAGAATACCCACGAAACCGGCTGCGGACTGATCCTGCTCGGCGGTCCCAGTAGTTTCGGCGCTGGCGGCTGGTCCAACACGCGATTGGAAGAAGCGATGCCCGTCAACTTCCAAGTCAAGAACACGAAGGTCGAGGCCGTGGGGGCGTTGGTCATGATCATGCACGCCTCTGAAATCGACCAAGGAAACCATTGGCAAAAAGTGATCGCCCGCGAGGCCTTAAAGTCCCTGGGCAACCAAGACTACTGCGGGTTGCTGCATTTTGATGGCACGGACAATTGGCTTTGGGGGCGGCCGCAGGGACTCGTGCAAGTCGGCAGCGACCGCGCCCGTATGATCGCGCGCCTGGACAGCATGGCGCCGGGTGACATGCCCGATTTCGATCCCAGCATGCGGAGGGCGGCCGCTGCGTTTGCCAAGGTGCCCGAAGCGGCCGTCAAGCATATGATCATCATCAGTGATGGGGATCCCACCGACCCCAATCCCTCCACGTTGGCACGACTGCGCACCCTGGGAGTCACGGTCACCACGGTCGCAGTCGGAGCGCATGGTCCCATCGGCCAAACGCCACTCCCCAGAATTGCCAATGCAACGGGGGGCAAGTACTACGTCGTGAACAATGCCCAAGCACTCCCCCGCATCTACCAACGCGAGGCACGACGCGTTGCCCGTCCGCTAGTCAAGGATGGCATCAACGTCGTGCCACAGGTGATCGGTCGACATGAGATCCTGCAAGGAGTCGAGGGATCGCTCCCTCCGATTCAAGGGTTCGTGCTGACCACACGCAAAGAAAATCCACTCGTCGAGCAAACCATCGTATCTCCCGATCCGCCCGACACGGAGAGTTCCACCCTGTTGGCCACATGGAAATATGGTCTCGGTCGATCGGTCGCCTTCACGACGGATGCTGGGCCACGCTGGGCCACACAGTGGACGGGCTGGAGCCAGTTCGACAAGTTCTTTGGTCAAATGGTGCGGTGGTCGATGCGACCGATCAGCGAATTGGATCAATTCAGCGTGGCCACGCAGGTGCGTGATGGCCGCATTCAGTGCATTGTTACGGCCCTCGATCCGGACGATTCATCGACCCGTTTTCTGGAAATGTCCGGCGCCGTACTCGGTCCGGACATGAGTGCCGCGCCGCTTGAGATTCGCCAGGAATCAGCGGGGCGATACGTGGGTGACATTTCCGCTCGTCAAGCCGGCACCTACTTTCTGACGCTGCTGCCCGGAGCGGGCAAGCCGCCCCTCCGGATCGGGGTTACGGTTCCCTATTCCGATGAATATCGCAATCAGCAGACCAACGAGGTCCTCTTACAATCGATAGCGTCCTTGGCACCCAAGGGGGGCCAACCCGGCCAACTGCTGGATGGCAGTTTGACCGAGAGCGAATTCAGTCGGCTCTTGCAATCGGACACGTTTCGTTCCACGTTACAAAAAGCCGCGAGTAGCCGCATC
>SXHS01000277.1 GCA_005773145.1 Planctomycetaceae bacterium
GATGGCCGTGCCACTGTATGACATGCTGACCGTCCTATGGATCCGCTGGCGGCAGGGTCGCAGTCCCTTTCACGCGGATCAAAACCATTTTTCGCACCGACTCGTGCAGCTCGGCTTCAGCCGCAATCAAGCAGTATTGATCATCGGTTTGCTGACGGCCACGTGTGGCTGCGGTGCTCTCCTCCTGAATCGAGTGGATACCATGGGCGCTATCATGGTGATGGTCATGGAGGGTTGTGTCTTATCGTTGATTGCCATTCTGGAGATGAGGCGTGGACCGCGATCCTGATTGGATCGGCGGGGTGCGTACCGTGGATGATTGCGGCCTATGTCCCGACGAAAATCAAAGCCCGTCGCTCAGCCTCTTCGTGAAGCATGCCAGAAAGATGGAAATCGGCGCACCATGACGGTTGTCGATCTTGGGGATCGGGTTGGTACCGCGCTCACAACCGCTTTGCTCGTTGCCTCACCCATGGTTTCCAGCGAGTCGCTCGATCAATTCGCTGGCAACGCACTCCTCATCACCCTCTGGCTTGCTACGTGGTGCATCTGGGGATTCACGACCGTGTTCGCCGCTCAAAGGCGCGTGTGGGTGTCCGGTCCGACGCTGGTGCTGCTGGCACTGGTTGGCTGGATGTCCTGGAACACGTTGATTCTGCTGTGGGCCGAGGAGGGCGACTTGAGATTGGCCGTGCATGGGATGTGGAATTGGGTTGGCTTGGCGGCGGTATTTTTTCTATGTGGTCAGTATTTCGTTACCGATCGTCAACGGCGCGCCATTTGCGCGGTGATGGTGGGCGTGGCCGTGACATTGGCAGCGCATGCATGTTTTCAGTCGGTCTACGAACTGCCATTGGCACGTGCTGAGTACGCGCGCGACCCGACTGCCGCTCTCCTTCATGCGGGTGTCGACGCGCCTCCCGGGTCACCGGAACGTACCTTGTACGAATCCCGGCTCGCGAGTCCTGATGCCACGGCGACATTCGCGTTGGCGAATTCGCTGGCCGGCTTCCTGACACCGTGGATGATCCTGTTATGCGGCATGCTCGTCCTGCCGAGCACGACGTCCCAAGTGCGCACGAGCGGGGCCCGCGAAACGGCACGTCGGCTGGTGTGCGCGGCTTTGTGCTGTCTACTCGGGCTGGGGATCGCGCTGACACACAGTCGTAGTGCGCTGGTGGCAGTGGGCTGCGGCATGCTCGGGATGGCGTGCCGCTTTTGGTACGAGCGACGGCCGCACGCTTGGAAGGCATGGTGCGCTGGGACCGTTGCCTTGAGTGTACTTTTCCTCGGCGTGAGCCTGTCGGTTCTTCCAAGTGACCTGATCGCGAACGCTGCCAAGTCCCTGCGCTATCGCCTTGAATATTGGCAAGCGACCGTCCAATTGATCGTGGACCACCCTTGGCGCGGATGCGGTCTCGGACAATTTCAAGACTATTACGCGCGGTATCAATTACCTGCGGCTAGCGAGACGGTGGCCGATCCTCATCACTTTCTTTTAGAAGTTTGGGCCACGGCGGGAACGCCAGGCGGACTGCTCGTACTCGGGTTTCTAGGCTCGTGGTGGTGGCACTTGCGTCGGCGCGCTGGTCCCACGGTGGGCCATGACCAGCCGGACCACGATCGACTCGAATGGTGGATCTATGGCGGCGCGCTGGTGGGGTTGGCGATCGCCCTACTGGCCGGATTTCTGACCGGATTTGTCCCGCACCTCTTTCTTTTTATTGGCGGAGCGCCGCTGGGCGCGTTGAGTGTTTGCGCCTTGCGGAGCTGGGTGCGGGAAGGCCAATTGCCATGGTACCTGCCCGCCATTGCCGCAGGAGCTCTCTTGGTGCATCTCATGACGGCCGGAGGCATTGCGTTTCCTGGAGTCGCGGGCTCCTTGTGGCTGCTCATGGTACTTTCCATCGCCATAGCGGCACCGTTGCCTCCTCGGTGGTGCGGTCTCTCCGGTTCCGTTGTTGTGGCCCTGGCTGCATTGTTCTTGGCACTCGCCTGCCGACAGACGGCGCTGCAGCCCAGCATACATATGGCAACGATGCTGCAGTCCGCCGATCGGCTAGGACAACGGTCGTGGGAAGAGCGATTGGCCGGTCGGGTCGAGTCGTCCGATCGCATGCGCGCGGCCGCCATGGACCAATATCGGGCGGCGGTCGAACAGAGTCCATTCGATGCAGCGCCGTGGTGGCATCAAGCCTGGCTGGCGCAGACGTATTGGCTAGGGACGCAGGACGAGGCCGATCGTCTTCAATTCCGACAGTTCTTGCGCGGCGCGTTGCGACGTCAACCCCATAGTGCGACGGCCCATCTGCAGGTCGGTCTCCAATATCTACGCATGTATCGAAGTTCCAACGATGCACGCGATCTGCAAGCGGCGCTGGATGCCTGGTCACGGGCGGTGCAATGTCAACCCAATCGGGCGAGTCTTCATGCGCACTTGGCGTGGGCTCAACACCTGGCCGGACAAGCGTCGGCTGCCGCCGACAGCGCGCAACACGCCCTGGATCTGGATGATCAACACGAGCACCAAGAGCGAAAGCTGTCGCGCTTGACACTGGCGGATCCCGGGGTCGAGCAACGTTGGGATGGCGTGCAAGCACCAGGGCCCGAGGAAAAGTCGGCCGAGGCGTTGATGGAGTCGATCGCCCGGGGGGGGGATCAATAGGCTGTTTCGCTGGCGTCTGCTATGCTTCCATTAGCGAGCCATCATGCGCCATGCCAATGGCCGTAATGAAGGGGGGAGAGGTATGAAGGTTTGGGTCGTGGCGGTTGCCAGTCTGCTGGCGGGTTCCGCTCTGGGTGCCGGGACCAGCTGGTGGCGTGGTGGGCGTACCATCGAGGACTACAAGCCGTTGTTGCAGCGCATGGAAAAGTCGTCGAGCGCTGGGCCCTCGAGCGATGGGACAGCATCGGGGAAGCCGATCGTTGAGGTGGTAGGGGAGGGGGCGGACCATGATTTTGGGGTGATGGGACGTTATCAGCGGCGCAGTCACGTCTTCATCCTTAAGAACTCCGGGACCGCCGACCTTAGGGTGCGGCTCCTTAAGACAACGTGCAAATGCACACTGGGCAAGTTGGACAAAGACGTGATTCCTCCCGGGCAGACGCTGGAGGTTCAGTTGGAGTGGAAGGCCAACAGCGATGAGGCGGAGTTCCGCCAGAGTGCAACGCTGGAAACCAATGATATCGATCGGTCCACGGTGATCCTCACGGTCCATGGACGCCTCGACCGTGAATTGGAGGCGATTCCCAGTCAGTTTGCTGTGGGCCGCATCGGGGCGAACGAGTCGCGAGTCTTGCAGCTGCAGGTCTTTGGACATATGGAGGATCCACTCAACATTCGACGCAGTGGGTGGAGCGAATCCGATATTGCTCAGTTCTTTTCCTTGGAACAACGGGGCATGACAAGCGAGGAGATCGCTGCGCAGCCGCGCGCCACCTCGGGTGTCGTGATTTCCGTCAAGATCATTCCGGGCCTGCCGTTGGGCGCATTTCAGCAATCGTTGCGACTATTCACGGATCGATCGGAGGATGCGTTCCTCGAGGTGCCCATGTCCGGAACGATTGTCAGCGACCTCTCCGTGATCGCTGGGTCGTTTTATGACGTTGATCGGCAACTGATTCGATTGGGAAATGTGTCGCAGCGGACGGGAAAGTCGGTGGAGCTGCACGTGATGGTGAAAGGCGAGCACCGGCAACGAGTTCGCTTGCAGATCGCCGAGGTACGTCCGGAATGGCTGCGGGTGAAAGTTGGCGAGCCTCAACCCTTGCGAGAGGGGCGCGTGATTCGTTACCCCGTCACCGTGGAGGTTCCAGTGGCTGGGCCATTGGGAGATTTTTCTGGAACGCCGACTGCTCCCGTTGGTCGTGTCGTTTTTCAATCGGGTATTGCCGAGATCCCTCCCTTGCCCATCCATGTCCGTTTTGTGGTCGGAGAATGATGGGCTCGGATCAAAGTGATAGGGTGTGCGCGCTAAAGTTGAAACATTGAAATTCCAATAACGGACGGAGCCGTGAGCCATGCGTGACGTGCGAATGTGGCATTGGTGCGAAGTCGGCCTGCTGTGTTGCTGGGTACTGCTCCAGACCGGTTGTCGTCGTGGTGAAGACCCAAGTTCGACGGTCGAGGCACCGGCCCGCTTGGCCTATGAAGTTCCCGCCGAGGAACTAGCTGCGGGGGAAGGTAGCTCGGGTTCATCGCCCGACGCCGCAAAGAAGGACCCGGTGGCAGCCGAAGGCGTCGCGCCGGCATTGCCGCTGACGGACCAGCCCTCTCTGACGTTGGCGGAGGGAGAGGCCGCCACGTCGTCGACGCCTGACGGGCCCGGTGGCCGCGTCAATCCGTTGCGCAGTCGGGATGGTGCCCCCAAGGGACCCTTACGCGGGGCCATTGGGACGAAAACGCTGGAACCACGGACGCCTCAACCGGCCGCGCAGGACGCGGCCGATGCGGCCTCCACGCCAGCGCAACGCGTGGCGCCGTCGCTACGAGACCAATTGGCCAACTGGCCCCCTCCTCGTTTGGCCCTCTACGTGACCGGGCGACAGCAAGGCTACATCGAGCCCTGTGGGTGTTCCGGGCTGGAGAATATGAGCGGTGGGCTCAGCCGGCGAGATACCAGTTTGCAACAATTGCGTCAGCTCGGTTGGCCCTTGGTGCCACTCGATGTTGGCAATCAGGTGCGCCGCGTGGGGCGTCAGTCGGAGATCAAGTTTCAGACAACCGTGGATGCGTTGCGCCAGATGGGCTACCAAGGCATAGCGCTCGGCGCCGACGATTTGCGTTTGTCCGTGGGGGAGTTGGTGGCCGTGGTGGCCAGTGTGGAGGGGCGCGAAAGTCCTTTCGTGGCGGCTGACCTGCAGATTTTTGATTCCATCGCCGACCATCGGATTGTGGAAGCCGGCGGGCTGAAGCTGGGGATCACGGCCGTGCTGGGGAGTCGCGAGCGACAGGGCATCGTGGGAGATGAAGTCGAAGTCAAGAACCAGAAAACCGCGCTGGAGCAAACGCTCAAGAAGTTGCAAGTGGCCGGATGCGATGCGCTGGTCTTGTTGGCGCACACGTCCTTGGATGAATCTCGCCAGTTGGCCAGCGAGTATCCGCAGTTCGATCTGATCATCAGTGCTGGCGGTGCGGGGGAGCCACCCATGGAAGCGGAGCGGGTACCGGGACAGCGGACGCATGTGATTCAGGTCGGTACGAAGGGAATGTACGCGGGAGTTGTCGGGCTGTACGCGGACGACGCCATGCCCGTACGCTACCAGCGAGTTGCGCTGGATGCGCGATTTACGGATTCCGCGGCGATGATGGAGTTGTTCGCGGCGTATCAGCAGCAATTGCAGGCAGTGGGTTTCGCCGGCCTCGAGGTGAAGGCCGTGCCTCATCCCACGGGGCGCACCTTCGTGGGGTCATCTGCCTGCTCGGACTGCCACTCCAAGGCTGCTGCCGTCTTCGACAAAACGCCTCACGCCCATGCCACTCAAACATTGATGCATCCCCCCGAGCGGTCGGACGTGCCGCGACATCATGATCCGGAGTGTTTGAGTTGCCACGTGACGGGCTGGAATCCGCAGGAGTTTTTTCCCTACGAATCTGGTTATTGGGATGAGACCACGGCGCAGCTCCATGGTAACGGTTGTGAAAATTGCCATGGCCCAGGATCCTCGCATGTTGCGGCTGAGACGGGGGCGGAGGATGTCTTACCCGATGTGCGCGCCGCACGACGTCTGGAAATGCGTCTGACGATGGCCGACGCCGAGCAGAAATGTATGGAGTGCCACGACTTAGACAACAGCCCGGAATTTCATCAACCGGGAGCCTTCGCCAAGTACTGGTCCGAGGTGGAGCACACCGGCAAGGATTAGCTCGGCGGCCATGAGAGCCATGGTAGGGCTCCGCCGCCAAGGGACTGGGGTTAGGCTGCTGGGGCTAGGGTACTAGCGAGGCTTGCGTTTGGTCAATTTTTTCGTGGCGGAAGTCGTATTCGCCTTGTGCGGCGGTTTCTTGCGCGCTGCGGGGGCTGGTTTCGGAGTCGGTCGACTAGGCTTGGGCGCGGGGGCCGCCTTCTTGGCCTCGGCGGGCGCCGCAGGTTTTTCCTTAGCTGCGGGCTTCTGCACGGGCTTTTCCACCAATTTTTCCGAGGCCTTCTCCGTGGTTTTTTGCGGTGCGTTTTCTGCGGAAGTTTTCTTCTTTTTGGTTTCGTCGGCGGCTGCTGCGGCCGGCTTGCTGGGCTCAGCCGGCTTGGCGGGGGCCGCTGCTGTCGTTCGTTTGGGGAACCGCGCCTGCGCGTCGGCTGTGACCTCAGTCAGGATGGCGCGGATTTTTGGCTGGAAGGGGCTGGCGTGGAATTCCGCCGACATGTCATGCAGGAGGAGCGTGAATTCGATCCCTTTTTTCTTGGGGATGGCTCGCTCCAGTCCGGGCGCGACGCCTTTCGTCTTCTCGTCGTCGCTGATGATACCCATGATGTACAGCGTATCGAGCGTGGCCTCGTCGAGCGGGATGGCATGTCCACCCAGGGCAGTTTGGGTCGCGTGGGCCACGGCAAAGGGGGTAACGCCGTCGTATTTCTGCAACTGTTTCACCGCCGCGCCGAGATTTTGTTTCTTGAGATCTTCCAGCTCAAACGAATATCGGGATTCGAAAACGCTATGCAGAGTTCGTTTGATGTGGGCTCCGCTGTGCGCGGGGTTTGGCAAACCGCGCAGGACCTCTGCCAGTTCCGTAACGGTGGTGACTCGCACCTCATTCCAATCGAAAAACGCCTGTCGCAAACGCTCGAATGCCTCGATCGCCTTTTCGTACTTGGCATTTTCAAGGCAGTGGGCGAATAACAGGTGTTCCATCACCGGCAAGTTGGCCGTTGATGCCGCGGCGCGGAAGTGCTTTTTTAGTACCCGATGGGCCTTGCCGATCAGGGAAGAGCGATTGGGTGCAGCCATGCGATTTCTGTAGACCTCAATCAATATCAATTGTGGAAACGAAATAAATTCATGGTTCTAATTCCGCCGGATGATCGTCGTCAGCCGGTACTTCATCGTCCAACGAGGACGGTGGGAGAACTTCGCGCAGGATTCGGGCCACTTCGAGCGACTTTTTCACCCCCTGGTCCAAGGCGAATTGGATGCGGGGCGTATAACGTGTCTCGATGCGTGTGCCGACTTTTTGCTGTAGAAAACCAGCCGCGTTTTGGAGCCCGTGCAAGCTCAATTGTTGCTTACGTTCATCCCCCATCACCGAGACATGGACCTTGGCATAGCGTAAATCGGGGGAGATTTCGACCTGGGTAACGGTGACATCTTGAATGCGCGGGTCGCGCAATTCGGTCAAGATCGACATGCTCACCACTTCACGGATGGCTTCGGCAACTTTCAGGGCGCGACGGGATGACATGCGATCCACTCCACGGGGACAGGGGCTACGATCGGACTGGGAGGCCAGCTGGGAGGTGTCCGCACCGGGGGGAGGATGGCTGGGGGTGCGGGCGATCGCTGCGCACCAAGCCCGGCGTGTGCGGACGAGCACCACAGGGAGAATGTTCGACCAACCGCTCATGCTCAGAGGGTGCGCGCGACTTCTTCAATCTTGTACGCCTCCAGGATATCGCCTTCCTTGATGTCATTAAACCCAGACAGTCTGATGCCGCATTCGAATCCTTCTCGGACCTCTTTGATATCGTTCTTTTCCCGCTTCAGCGAATCGAGCGGATATTCTCCGATGCCACGTCCGTTACGATTAACGCGAATACGACAGCCTCGTTCGATGGTACCTGCCAATACGCGGCAGCCCGCGACCGTCCCCACGCGACTGATCTGAAATACCTGCTGAACGAGGGCACGGCCGAGCTCCGCCACTCGCTGCTCAGGCTTCAGTTTGCCTTCTAAGAGGGCTTTGATGTCCCCCGTCAATTTATAAATGATGTCGTAGCGTCGGATTTCCACACCCCGGGCGTCGGCTTGCTGCCGTGCTTCCTCGTCGGGGATGACATTGAAACCGACGATCACGGCGTCGGACGCATCGGCGAGAGTCACGTCACCAAAGGTGATCCCTCCGACCGATCGTTGCAGGATGCGAATCTGCACTTCCGGGTGATCGAGCTTGGCTAATTCTTTCTCGATGGCCTCCAGAGAGCCGCGGACATCCGCCCGCAAGATCATGTTCAGCGTGACCACTTGGCCGGTATGGTGCAGGGATCCCTCCGACAATCGCCGCTGGAACTCGTCGAACGATACGCGGCTGGAGCGTCCCGATAATGCGCTATGACGGGAACGTTCCACACGCTGTTGGGCGATCTCCCGCGCCTGGGCCACATCGTCCAGCACGAAGAACGATTCTCCTGCCTCCGGTGCGACATCCAGCCCAATAATGTTCACGGGAGTGGAGGGATCGGCCTGCCGCACCGATTTGTTGGGACGCAGGCAATCGTAGAGGGCCTTCACGCGACCATGCGCCGAGCCACAGACGATCACATCACCCGGACGGAGCGTGCCATTTTTGACCATGACTTTGGCGATAACGCCGCGGCCCGCTTCCTGGTGTGCTTCCAGGCAGGTTCCCATCGCGGCGCGTTGTGGGTTGGCGCGATAGTCATGCAATTCCGCGGTCAACAGCAACGTTTCCAGCAATTCGTTGATACCGGTTCCCGCCGTGGCACTGGTTCGGACAACTTCGATTTCACCACCCCACTCGCTGGGGAGTAGACCATGGGAGGCCAGCTGTTGCATGATGCGATCCACGTCAACGCCCGGCAGGTCGATCTTGTTGAGCGCTACGACGATCGGGACGGCCGCGGCCTTGGCGTGGCTGATGGCCTCCTCGGTTTGCGGCATGATGCCGTCATCGGCCGCCACGACCAACACGGCGATGTCGGTGACATTCGCACCACGCGCTCGCATCTCCGTAAAGGCCTCGTGGCCGGGCGTATCCACAAACGATACGCGGCGACCATCCTTGTCGACCTGATAGGCGCGAATATGCTGGGTGATGCCACCGGCTTCTCCGGAGGCCACGTTAATACCGATGATGCGATCCAGCAGCGATGTCTTGCCATGGTCCACGTGTCCCAAGAACGTGACCACGGGGGGACGCGGCACCAAGTTCTCCGAATCGTCATCTTGACGGGCCAGGTCGGCGAGCACCGTCTCTTCGAGAGTGGGCGGGCGACGGAAGTTCACTTCCAACCCCAGCTCCACGGCTAGCATTTCAGCCAAGTCTTGACTCAACTCGGTATTGATGGTCATCATTTGCCCCATCCCCATCAACGACCGTTGCAATTGGGAGGTTGGGAGCCCCGTCGCCTCCGAAAAGCTACGCACGGTGCAGGGGAGGTCCACCACGATGTTTGTTTTCCGCGGTGCGGCTGTATTCGTGCCCTTGCGTACCAGACGCTTCGTTCGCAACCGGGGCGAGGCCGTCTCCTCTTCGGTCCGATCACCACGCAAGGTCGGCGGGCGTCGTGTCTGACTTCGTGCTGCGCGGGCACTGGCCATGCCCGCCAGACCCCGGCGTCGCTCGCCCTCATCATCCGTAGTCATCTCGCGACCGTCTTTGTCGCGCCGACGTTCCTTAGTGCCGCCACGCTCGCCGGCCGGTGACTCACCCAGGCGAGCCGTAATGCCCAGTTCGTCGCGCGGCTTACGTTCGGTTGGGCCGACGTCCGGGCCAGTTTTGCGTTTTTTCTCTTGTTGACGCGTGAATTGTTCGAGCGGCGCGCCTCCGCTCTTGACGCGGCGCAGCGCTTCGGGGGATAGGGCCATCACCGGCTTCTGAGGCGCGGGCTCCTTGGACTGAGGAGTCGCCGATGGTTGGTGCGCGGTGGGGATCGCCGCCAGCTTGACCACCGGTTCCCGTCTCGTCGGTGAACGCGGCCCTTCGGATGATGGACCCTTCCGCTTCTCGGCCTCGCCGCTGCGGTTGCGAATATCGAGCAGCCGGGATCGGCCGCCGGATGCGCCACCTGGGGCAATATAATCGCCGCGTGTCAGTGGGGCCGGCCCGGAGGCGGTTCGTGAGGACCCGGGTCGCGCTGTACCTGGTTTAGCAGCAGTGGGCTGGGGCGCATCGGGTGGGGCGGCCTCGGTCGACGGCTCGTCCGCCGCCGCTTCCTCCGCGACCAATTCCTCGTCCGCCTCCTCGGTCGGTTCAGAATCGGCCAGCTTGACCGGTATCGGCGGCTTGGCGGGAGTCGCCGGCTTGATCGGTGCTGCGACGCGGATCGGGGGCGAGGCGGGCGCCGGAGCCGGTCGGCTGGCGCGGCTGCCACCGGCCACATACGCCTTCACCCGATCCGTCTCTTCGTCCGTGAGGCTGGCCAGCGCAGAACCCTTCCCCGAGACGCCTGCCTTTTTGCAGATCTCGACGAGTTCTTTGCTGTCGATGTTTAGGTCTTTCGCCAGCGCGTAAATACGAATGGGCACTTTCGCCCTCCTGTGGCGGCTTGGTCGGATCCCCGATTCGGCCGCGTTGAATCCAATCTCGTGTTACATACGCCCCACTCCTTTTCGTGACGGCCGCGACGTCTCATTCCGGCCGCGATGCCGACACCCGGGGTGGGGGCCAACACCGGTTGAGCCCGAACCGGGCTCGCTGCGTATTCCTTTATTATAGTGCCTAACCGACAGCAGTGGGGACCTCGCCGACGGCCACTCGTCTATTTTGCCCGCCACCCCGTTCTCGCCACCCCGTCACTGGGGGAAGTGGCTAGCTAGCGGCCGGCGAACGTCAGTCGGTCGGGCTGGCATCTCCCGCAACATCGGGCGACTGGACAGCCGGTTCGGCCGGGGGCTCCGCCGTTGCAGTGCCTGCGGCCGCTGCCGACTCGGCTGCCTGCAAACGATCGGCGTCGGCTGTGGCTCGCTCAATTCGCTCCATTTCCTTTTGCCGGCGCCGCTCGGCCGCCGCTGCCTGTTCCGCCTGTTCGGCCTTCTGTTCCGCTTGACTGACGATGTGGTCCACTTGCTCGGCGGACAAATTCCCCATGGCCATCAACTGGTCAGGTTCGATGATCGACAAATCATCGTAGGATAGGAAACCTTCTCCCACGAGGGCTTCGGCCAAGTCGGACTCAACCCCTTCCAATTCACTGTAGCCGGTCACGGCGCGGTCGATCTGTTGCTCGAGTTCATCGCGCGTCATGATCTCAATATCCCACCCGCACAATTTGCTGGCGAGCCGCACGTTCTGACCTCGGCGACCGATGGCCAGCGAGAGCTGGTCCTCGCGCACGAGCACGATGGCGCGTCCCAGCATTTTGCAGAGGATCACTTCATCGACTTCAGCGGGTTGCAACGCGTTGGGGATCAAGACCTGCATATCGTCGTTCCAGCGGACGATGTCGATGCGCTCGCCGGCCAACTCATCCACGATATTCTTAATGCGATTGCCGCGGACTCCCACGCACGCTCCCACACAGTCGACGCGCTGGTCGGAACTGCTCACCGCCACTTTGCTGCGGTACCCGGGTTCTCGGGAGATCTCTTCGATGGCGATGATCCCCTCGGCGATTTCTGGAATCTCTTGTTCGAAGAGCCGTTGCACCAACTGAGGACGAATGCGGCTCAGCACGACCTTGACCCGACTATGTTCCTTGCGGACATCAAACACCGTCGTGCGCACTCGCTCGCTAACATGATGGCTCTCGCCGGGAATCTGTTCGCTGCGTGGCAGGATGGCTTCCATATTGCCCAAGGACACGGTGGTCTTATTGGGATCGGTGCGCTGTATCACGCCGGTGACCATTTGTCCGATGAGTTCTTCGTACTCATCGAATAGCGCATCGCGTTCCGCCTCGCGGATTTTTTGGATGATGACTTGCTTGGCGGTCTGGGCCCCAATGCGCCCGGCGACTTCCTCGGGGTCCACGGGCGCGTCATCGACCGTGGCCTGCATGCGTCCGTTCTTGCGGTCGAGGACAATCTGGATATTGGCTTCCTCACCGTAATTCTTCTTGGCGGCCGACACGAGCGCAGCCTCGATCGCCTGAAAGACGACTTCGGGGTCGATATTCTTGTCGCGGTGGATCGCGTCCACGATCCGCAGCACTTCACTCGGATTCATCGTTTCGCACCGCTTTCCGTGCTTGTTTCCCTGCCTGATACCCGTGCCCAAGGAACTGGCAGGGGATCCGCCGACAGCCGCCGCGCGTCCCTGGCGTGGTCTCCCGCGCCGCGCGCCTGGTGCGTGCCATCGATAAACGCCTCAGACTAGCTGCATGCCCCGGCTGTTGTCAACCTGGGGGCCCCGCTGTCGTCATTCTGGGGAATGTCGGGGCTCAGCCCTCGTTCCAGCGGCGCACGAGGACACAGCTGGCCTGTCCCTGCATGGTGAAGCTGATATTCAACGCGTTATTGCCGGCCGGAGTGTCGCCACCGGTGGCTGCGCGAATCGGACAGGTGGGATCGGGTGTCTGGTACCCAAGGATGGGAAACAGTTGTTGGTGCTGCAAGGCGAGGATGGTGCAAACCAGTTCCACCGCACCCGTTCCCGCGCCTAGGTTGCCAAAAAAACTCTTGGCTGCCGTGACGGGCGGAACGTGGGCCCCGGGCTCCGCGCCGAACAGTTGGTGGATGGCATGGGCCTCGTCCCGATCGGCGTGGTGGGTGCCCAACCCATGGGCGTGGATGTGGCCGACTTCGGACGCGCGAATCGCCGTCCCACGCATGGCCATTCGCATGGCATTGGCGATGGCCTGGCTGGAATTGGTGACCGAGTTGGGTTGCAAGGCGACGGACGAGCCCTGGCCGAGCACCTCGGCCAGAATGGTGGCTCCGCGGGCCCGAGCCATCTCCAGTTCCTCCAAGACCAGCGCGCCAGCCCCCTCGCCCAAGACCATACCCGTCCGCTCCCGGTCGAAGGGCCGACAGGGCAGGTTTCCCTCCGCACGGCGAGTCGCCAACTCGGACTGCAACGCGATCTGCAGCGTCTTGAGCGGGTGGAGGTAACAGCCGGTTGCCCCCGTGACCATCCGATCCGCACTCCCCCGCACAATCGCGCAGTAGGCCTCCCCCACCGCCAAATTTCCTGATGCTTCACGATAGGTCAGCGAATTGCTCGGCCCGCGCAGATCGTTGTAGATCGCAATATGACTGGCCGGCATATTCGGCAAATACTTCAGCAGCCAGAGGGGGGTGACCTTGGCGATGCCGTGCGTGGGCCAGCGGGCCAGGTCAAAATGATGGGGCGCGTCGAAGCACTGACGAATCGCCTCCGTGAACTCCTCAGGCGTGGTCATGACGTGGTCCGCGCCAAACACGACCCCCATACGATCTGGGTCGATGGTCGTCACATCAAGCTGGGCGTTCGTCAGCGCCAACTGGGCCGCCGCGACGCCCATTTGGATGTCGCGGCACATGACTTTCAGCCCCTTGCGAATTTGCTTCTTGCGGTCGTCGGCCAAGGGCCCAAAGTCGTCAATGTGGCCGCGGAAGTCGCGAGATTCTCCACCGCACTGAATCGGCAGATGCTCGGTCGGCATGCTCTGAATGGGGCCAATACCACACCGGCCCGTGCGGAGCGCCTCCCAAACGGTCTGCAGGGTGTTGCCCAAGGGACTCACGACGCCCATCCCGGTGACAACTACGCGACGCGGAGCATTCGTGATCATAGCCGAAGGTTCTCAAATATCCTGGAAAGCCGACGCGTATTCTAGCCGCTGCGCCCGGGGCGCGCCGAGGGTCCTGGGGTCGGTTGCCAATCGCTGGGTGCAAAACGCTGGGTGGTAAACGATTGCTAGTAACGGCCCCGATAGTTGATGCCCGAAGTCCGTGCTTCCGCCGGTGGTCCACCCGCCACGGCCGCTTCCGGACTGGCTGGCCCCTTCCCCTTACTTTCCACGAACAGCAACACATCGCGCCGCTGAGGCCCGGCGCTTAAGACGTCGTTCAGCTTCGAGAGGGGTGCGGCATTGGATTCCGGCGGCGCCACCACCCCGCAACTGACGAGCAACACGCGATCGGCCGGCCAGCGAAACCGCTCATGCAGTTGCCAACCAGCCGTCTGTGGCACGTGAATTTGCGCCGTCTGGTTGCCATTGGCCGGAGAGGGAACCGGGACGCTGACGGGCCGCAACTTTTCCACTTGTGATGCCTGGCAGCGGATGTCTGCATCGACCGTCCGCTCATCGGATGTAATCAATGGACTGAGCTGCACGGTGAACCCCTGCTCCAACTGGCCAGCCTCGGTTTCGTATCCTGGCCAGACCTGCGGATTGAGGCGGAGCGAACGAATGTAGGGGACCGGCTGTGTTCGGGCAATCGATTCCGTCTGTCCGTTGTGAATGACGAGTTGGGGCGAATTGTGTTCTTGGTAATCCACGCGCTGTCGCAGATCGGCTAGTAACAAAGCCGCGTGTTCGCGACTGAGGAGCCAGGCTTCCACTCCTGGCGTTTGCGAGACAATGGGTTCCATGGTGGCATAGGGCTTGGTGCGCCAGTTGGTGCTGGACAGTGTGACCAAGCGCATGTGGAATTCATGTCGCAATGCGTCGGGTCTTACGAACCGATCGACGATATCCGCCACCGTGCGATGTTTCTCGCGCGTGTGATAGACGCGAATGCGATCGCGATGGGCCGACAGAATCCCCAAGGGTTCGGTGAACCAACACTCGGTTCCCGTCTCACGCAGGACCCAATCCACAATCAACTGTTCGGGACGTTCTCGGTCTGCAAATTGCGAGGTGAACGGCCGGATGTCGTACTCGTGCCAAACCTGACCGGCCTCACGAGGCAAGGGGAGATCGGTCGAGGCACTGACTTGCGCGATCGGGCCGTGCGCGGTCGGGCGGGTGCCTGGCTTGGCTGGCGGGCGTCGCGCGACCGGCGCGGCTTTGGTCGCGGATGCTTTCCCTTTTTCCGCCGCCGGTCGGGGAGTGGGCGGGCGTTCGCGCGTGACTCGCCAGGTCGAGGACGCATTCGTGCCAGACGAGGCGACTGGAGCAGCAGCAGACGCTTGGGTTGATGGATGCCGGACCATTTGTCCGTGCGTAACATCGGTGATGATGGTGGCCAGCAATATCGCCAGCGCGCGCGCAGCCGTCATGCGTGTGGCCCTCCTTGCCAAAGGGGGGCGAGTATACGCAGTTCGCTGGTGGCCAACAAGAGCGACCCGGCGCTGCTAGCATTGTCGGTCCGAGAGGGACTTTCGTTCGTGAGCAACGACGATCCGTGAGAAACTACGAACCGTCTCGCAACTGACCGACCACCACGGAGGCGTTGTGGCCGCCAAAACCGAAGCTATTGCTCATGGCCACGCGCAGTTTGCGCTCTCGCGGCCGTAGCGGTGTGTAATCGAGATCGCACTTGGGGTCCGGTCGGTCCAGATTGATTGTGGGTGGAATGGTACTATGCTGCAGCGCCAGCACGGTGAGCACCAACTCAATACCACCACTGGCGCCGAGTGAATGCCCCAGGCTGCTCTTGGTGCTCGAAATGCTGAGGGACCGTGCGTGCTCGCCGAAGACATGCTTGATGGCATTCGTCTCGGCCACGTCCCCGAGGGGGGTACTGGTGCCGTGAGCGTTAATATAGTCGACGGCGTGAGGATCGAGGCCCGCATCGGTCAAGGAATATTTCATGGCTTGACCGGCTCCGGTCCCCGCCTCATCGGGCTGGGTGATATGACCGGCGTCACAACTGACACCACAGCCGAGCATTTCGCCGTAGACACGTGCGCCTCGTCGGCGCGCGTGCTCCCATTCTTCCAGCACCAGAATGCCCGCCCCTTCACTCAACACAAATCCATCCCGATCCTGATCAAAGGGGCGACTGGCCTGAGCCGGCGATTCATTGCGGCTAGACAAAGCCTTCATGTTCTGAAATCCGCTGAGTCCCATGGGGGTTAGCGCGGCTTCGGTTCCGCCTGTAATCATCACATCAGCACGGCCGTTTTGGATCAGCTTCATGGCATCACCAATCGCATTGGTGGCGCTGGCGCAGGCCGTAGCGATCGAATAGTTGGGGCCGCGCAGGCC
>SXHS01000278.1 GCA_005773145.1 Planctomycetaceae bacterium
GGCGAATTGGCGAGCGGGGGACGTGAGTCCCCTGTTCCCCGTGTTGCAGGCCGATTCAGCGAAGTGGTTGTGGAAAAGAGATAGCGGGCTAAAGAGCCGAAACAGTGGGCCGACGCCCACCGCTCGCCAAGCCCAAACGAAAAAAGGCGTGTGCCGACTTGGCGGCACACGCCCCTATGTTGATCGATTAGATCTCCAGTTGGAGTAATCTCGCTAGGACTTGCGGGTCCGACGAGCGGCAACTAGACCCATCAGGCCGGTTCCCAAAAGGGCCAACCCAGCGGGCTCTGGAACCGGCGGGGCATTAATCACTATAACGCTTTCATTGCCACCATTATTGCCCTGTTCATCCGGAATCAAGTACTCAAACCTCAAGTTCCGCTGGGCCGAGAGCACGGTCAGTGCAGGATTCATGGGCTTGAACATCAGTCCCATGACATGGGGCAAATCCGCTGTGAACGAAATATCAGCATCGCCACCTACGAACCCGCCTGGATCCACCACGCCGGGTGCCGCCGAGGCGAGCCCACCTGGAGCGGCCCCAATGTTGGCGCCGCTAGGCCCGCCGATGACCGTGGTGTCTTGTAGAACGGCAAAGCCGACGTAGCGGCTCAACAACGTCGTGCGACGGGCGAAATACGACTCGCCGTCAGGGATTCCGTCTGAACCGGCGCCACCCAGAGCATTCGTATTGCCCGGATTAAGGACCACGTCCGAAGCGCCGGCGGCAATGGTTTTGGCCGACAGCTTGAAACCGCGGAGCTCACCGGTGCTGCCCAAAATGGTCGCTTGGCCTGTCAGCCAGTCGATCTGCAACACTGGGGCGGCCTGAGACACGCCCGACATGGCAGCAATAGAGAGCGCTGCCATAATAGCAAGAAACCTAAATCTGATTCTCATTATACAACTCCACAAAATCTAGACGACGAAAAGATTCCACAACGCACAAGACCGACTAAGTCAACAAATTCGTCGATCCCCGTCCATCCGCCGATCCCGCGCAGCCGAGACTTTCTGCGTAACCGGCCCGTCTCTGCCAAGCCGCCCGCCCTCACGATCGGACGACCACCACAACGCCAGCGGGAACCGCACCTCACCGTGCGGCCCCAGACCTAACTCCCATCAGAATAGTGACGACTAGACTCAATGTCAACTATTTGGTGGAAAAAAATTGAAAATAGTGAAAATAACGATTACGGCCATCCCATTTGACAGGGCCGGTGACCGACCTAGATTCCAATAGTTAGCTGGCATCGCAAGGAAATTCTAGGGGAATCAGGCTATGTTTTCACGGCGTTTTCAACTGGCCCTGGTGGCTCTGATGGTCTTCGGCATCGGTTTTACAGGACCTACGCCCACCGCGGGCGCGTTGGGCGCCAACCAGCCGTACAACGGCCGCGTGGAGCAGGCAGCACGACAATATCGCCTCCACGTCTACGAGTCTTATCGTCAAGACCGAGGACGTTTCGATCAGTTGCTAGCAGCCGGGCAGGCAACCCTCGCCGCCTGGCGCAAGGCGGGTTCGCCCAGCGAGGCCACCGACTCCGTTTGCCGTTGGTTCCAAGAAGCGATTGCCGCGTCCAACACCAATTCACCACGAAATTTGCCGACCATTCCAACGTTTCCTAACGTCGCTCGGTCCATTTCGCCCGTAAAACCCGTCCCAGTCGCGTCCTATCCGGCCCCATCCGGGCCGGCCACGAGTGGTGCCCCGAGTCCCCAGATCTCCATTACGATTCCGGTCCCTCCCCGCCAAGAGTCCCCGCCCCAGCAGTCTGGTGGACTCCTCGCCGGCTTGGGCAACGCTTTGGTGCGGGCCAGCGACCCCACGCCCAGCGAGCCGCCGACCGCAGCATCCACCGTAGAGCCGCCACATGAGGATCGACAGACTGAGCCCGCAGCGGTTCAAACAGACGAGCCCACACATGAACTGACGGCCATTCAGAGCGCCAACACAGACGACGACGCCGGCGGCGACGACCTGAAGGCCCATGGGGCGCCCCAAAGCACACCGCTCGACCAGACGCCCAATGGCCCTACGGGGCAGGATAACCTTCAGACCCGCGTCGAGACCTATCACTTAGCCTTACAGTACATCCACACCGTTCTCGACAAAGAGTCCGCCCCCACCTCGCAACAGCTGGCCCCGTTGGTCGACGAACTCAAACGGCAGCTCCCCGAGGCCGACGCCATCCAGGCGGATTGGTCCCAGGCGGAGGCAGTCGGCCTGTTGAGCGTCGAGCAGCAGGCCCAGCCCCCTCTGGACGTTCATCCGACCATTGACCGGCTGCGGAAGGCCATTGCGGATGCCAAGTCGCGGCTGGAGGCCGGCCAGGATGCCACGGCCGCCGACCAGCCCCAGCAGGATGACGAGCGCCAGCAGCTGGAGCGGCTGGAGGCGGAACTCGCTCCCGCCGCGAATCGACCTTGATCGAGCCTGGCGCGGCGACTACCATCGCCCGGCAATCAATAGATGCGTGCTCCTGGACAACGGTAGGGCCGGGATGTCTCGCCGGGGTGGATGGGATGCCAGCGGAAAGGATTCCGATCGATGGGTACGTCACTGGCCGAATTGGCCCGCCTGGTACAAGCCGCCTGCAATGGGACGAATGAAGATCGCTGCGACGACGCGCTCATCATTACCGGGGCAGCCCCCTTGCGTGATGCTGAGCCAGGGCAGATCACGCTGCTGGAGGACCCACGAGCCGCCGACCAACTCGCCGCATCTGCGGCGGCTGCGGTCGTAGTTCCGCTCGGATTCCAGCCGACCAACAAGCGATTCTTAGCCGTCGCCGATCCGCGGCGGGCCTTCACTCAGATCGTCGAGCACTTCCGTCCACCCCGTGTCGCTCGCCGCATCGGTGTGCATCCGGCCGCGTTTGTCAGTCCCAACGCCGTATTGGCGGACGACGTCGACGTCTACCCCGGCGTGTACATTGGCGACGACGTACGGATCGGACCCGGTAGTACGATCCACCCGCACGTCTGCCTGCTGCCCGGCTGTCAATTGGCCGAGCATGTCGAGATATTCCCGCATGCCGTGTTGTACCACGATACGATCGTGGGCCCGCGCAGCGTGATTCATGCCGGCGCGGTCATCGGCAGCTATGGCTTTGGATATCAAACCGAGGCGGGCCGACATCACCGAGCGCCTCAGTTGGGGTATGTGCTCATCGAAGCGGATGTCGAAATCGGTGCGGGGACCACAATTGATCGAGCCACGTACGGGGTGACCACCATCGGTGCAGGTACAAAAATCGATAACCAAGTGATGATTGGCCACAATTGCCGCATCGGCCGCCACAATCTGCTCTGCTCGCAAGTCGGCATCGCCGGCAGCGCCACAACCGGTGACTACGTCGTGATGGCCGGCCAAGTGGGCGTTCGTGACCACGTCACGATTGGCGACCAAGTGACGCTAGGGGCACGTTCCGGCGTCGGGTCCGATATCACCAAACCTGGACGCTACTTCGGTGCACCCCCCCTGCCCGATCGCGAACAATTGCAGGTGCTGTTCTCACTGCAAAAAGTCCCGGCCATGCGACAACAACTAAAGGAAATGCAAAAGCGGCTGGCCGAATTGGAACAACTCATCGGACGCACGCCGCGTGAGGACGCGGCGTAGCGAAGAATCATCACAGGCTAGAAGCCTATGCCACTGGGGAAGGGAGATACTTGTGTCTAGCGCGGAGCATCAGCTCGATACGACACCCCCGAAAATGGGTCTGGTGGCCGGCTGGGGACGCTATCCGTTGGTGCTCGCTGAGTCCCTGCGCCAACAGGGCTATCAAGTATTTGGGGTTGGCATTCACGGCCACGCGCCCCCGGCACTTAAAGAATTGTGCCACTCCTACTGCGAAGCTGGACTGGCTCGCCTGGGTGCCCATATTCGCTTTTTCCGGCGTCAGGGAGTGCAGCAGATCACCATGGCGGGCAAGATCCACAAACGTCGACTGTTGGAACCGAATTTTATCTGGAAACATCTACCCGACTGGTCGGGCGTGCGAACGTACTGTCCCCACTTCGTAACAGGGTCTAGGGATCGCAACGACGATACTCTGTTGCACGCCATGATCGCGGCCTATGCCCGGTACCAAATTGTGTTTGTGCCTGCAACCGACTATGCTCCGCAGCTCTTGGCCCCCGTGGGACGGTTGGCCGGTACGCGGATCACGACCGCTCAACAGCGGGATATCGATTTCGGTTGGCGATTGGCCAAGGCGGCCGGCGGCTTGGATATCGGACAGAGTGTGGCGGTGAAAGGCCAAGCGGTCTTGGCCGTGGAAGCGGTCGAAGGAACCGACGCCTGCATCCGACGCGCCGGCGTTCTCTGCAAGAAGGGCGGGTTCACCCTTGTCAAAGTGGCCAAGCCCCAGCAGGACATGCGCTTCGATGTGCCCACCGTTGGTATCGGGACAGTGAAGGCCATGGCCAAGTCCGGCGGCCGCGTGTTGGCTATTGAGGCAGGACGGACGATCATCATCGATCGAGAACAGGTTGTGGAATTCGCCAATCGCCATAACATTCAGTTGGTGGCCTACAGCGATGTGGCCATGGGAAGTCACGGGCTAGTGAGTCGTCGAGACGTGGCTTAGCGCTTTCTCGCAACTAAACCGTGGGGTAGGCATCTTGCCTGCCAGCGGAGGTTTATGGAGAGAGACACAGGCTGGAAGCCTATGCCACTGGGGAAGTGGCGGCAGGCATCTTGCCTGCCGATGAAGGGTCTCGGTGAATCATCACAGGCTGGAAGCCTATGCCACTTTTTTGGCAAATCCCAGTTCCTAGTTGAGACAAAGCACTAGTGACCTTCGTGAGTCACGGCTGCGATGACCGTGAATAGATCCTGCGGGCGGATCGGCTTTGAAACATAACCATCCATTCCCGAGGACATGCAGCGCTGCCGATCTCCCGCCACGGCGTGGGCCGTCATCGCGATGATGGGCACGTGTCCACTCCCCCGTTGCTGCTCGTTGAGCCGGATGGTCTGGGTGGCGTTCAGGCCATCCATCTCCGGCATTTCGACATCCATCAGGATCAGGTCGAACGACTCATTCTGGGCCCTTTCGACGGCCAGCTTGCCGTTGACCACAATTTCAACGCGATGCCCTTGTTTTTCCAACATGGCTCGGGCGACTTTCTGATTGACCAGGCCATCCTCGGCCAGCAGGATCCTCAGGCTGCGCTCCCCGGCTGCAACCTCGGCTGGCATAGTGGCCGGCGGGGCCGTCGCATCGCTCGGTTGCAGTCCGAGGACCAGGGCCTGATACAGGTCGGATGCCCTGATGGGTTTTGTGGCGTGAGCGACAACTCCTTCCATGGGCAAGTGCCGGGCTGCCGGGTGTCCGGGGCTGGGCATGGTGATGATCATGCCGCCGCGGTCGATTAAGCCCTCCAGGACGTGCGTCAGCCCGGATTCGTCCAGTTGACCGCATTTCGTGTCGAGGAGCACGATGGAAATGGGATGGGACTCAGTCTCCGGGTGTGCCAGGACTTGCACCGCCTCCTCGGCCCGCAGGGCCACGGTCGGTCGCAATCCCCAGTTGCGAACGCACTCTTCCAACTGCCGACAGCTGGTCGCGTTTTCGTCCACGATTAGTACGCGGGCCGATGGCAAGGATGGCATGGCAGTGTTCGCTTCCGCCGTTGCCAGCGCGAATTGGGCCGTGAAATGAAAGACGCTCCCCACCCCCAATTCGCTCTCCACCCAAATGCGGCCATGCATGGCTTGCACCAGTTGCGACACGATGGCCAGGCCCAGACCGGTACCGCCGTAGCGGCGCGTGATGGTCCGATCCACCTGCTCAAAGCGGCCAAAGATCAGCCCCAACTTCTCCTTGGGGATACCGATGCCCGTATCAGAGAC
>SXHS01000279.1 GCA_005773145.1 Planctomycetaceae bacterium
CAATGAACCACCAAAGGGAACGCGCCCATGGCGACTGCCATTTCGACGGCTTGTTCTCGCCAATCGCGGGCCAGAAACGTGCCATCCAACACCACGGACAAACCATCACGCAATTCAGTTCTGGCCAGCTCCAACATGGCACGATACACGACTGAGCGTCGCCCTCGCGTGTAGGTGCCCCGATTGTATCGAGCCCCGTCGAGGCTGGCTGCCGGCAATCGATTTCGTAGCCGATCCGTCTGTAGCCAGCGACAGGCCGTCCGGTCGACCAGTGCTTGTGCCAGCGTGGACTTGCCGCTGCCGGAAAGCCCGCGCAGGATGACGACAAATGGTCTTCCCAATCGTTCGGCGTATTCGCTGGCCAAGCTTAAGTAGGCATCGCGAACGTCGGACTCAAGGGTCGCACGATTCGCCGGCAATTGGCCAGACCGCAAATGATGGACCTTGGCTCGTACGCACGCCCGGTACGATCGATAGAACGACATCAACGCGGGAGAGATCACATCCTTCGCGGCACGTTGGTAGACCGAAAGTACACGATCTCCAATCCAGGAGGCTGCCAGCCGGTCACACTCCATGGCGAAGAAGGCTAGTTCGTCCGCAACGTCCACCTGTCGCAGCTCCTCGCTGAACTCCAGGCAGTCGATGATGGCAGGTGCTGGCAGCAAGTAGATGTGTTCAGGACGCAAATCACCGTGGCCGTCCACGATGCGCCCGTCACAGGCCCGAGCCAGAAATTCATGTCGGGCCAACTGCAGGTAGCGCAGCTGGGCTGCGTGGATCCGCTCGACCTCGCGGTGGCGTCCGCACGAGGATGGCCCCCCATCGACGCTCTGCAAATCCTGCCAGTTCGCACGCACATGTCGTTGAATTTGGTCCGGATATTGATGTGTGGGAATCACCAAGGGGACTAACGAACCGTAAAAGGCCACCAAGGTGCGGCTGATGCGATCCACGTCGACTTCGTTTACTTGTTGGGATCGTACGAGGCGATCCAAGGCACTTTCGGCTGGCAATCGCTGCATCTTCACCACCCAGTCCACGGCCGGTCCCGTGCCGCCCAGCTCCAACCGTCCCTCCGCGCCGAGAGCGATCGGAAGGACCTGCAGATAGACTTCCGCTGCCAACCGGCGATTCAGCCGCAACTCGTTCTCACATGCCTGCCGCCGCGCAGCGATACGCGTTAGGTCGACGAATTCAAAACGGAGCGGCTTCTTCAATTTGTAGGCGTGCCGACTCGTCAGAAACACCCAAGACAGGTGCGTCTCGATCACCTCCACCAGCGACGGGTGGTCCGGGTAGGTCGACGGATCACGCATCAACCGGCCAACCGATGCGACGGTCAAAGTCTCAGCCTGAGTCACCATAGGAGCACGCCACCCGCACCTGAGCCAGGGGCTTCAACCATCGACAGCAACGCAACCCAACCGGCCGGGTTTCACTCACGCAGAAATGCCGAAAGCCGGGCCACGGCCGGTCCCCCTACCGCACCGGCCGCGCTGTCACCGGCAAAAGAGGGGCATATTTCATGCCAATGGGGCCGCAAATTCGACGGGCCGCTGCATCGTGATGTTCCTCTACATGGTCGTGTTGAGGTGTGCCAACACGCTCAGCACTGCCTCAAACTGCCGCTCAACTCGCCCGAGCCGCCCGAGCCGCAGTTGGTGCTCCCCGACCATGGTGGGTGCTGCGGCACCGCCCCGACGTGCGGCAACGGCGATGAAAACCTGACCATCCAACTCAGCTGGGGCGTCGGGTCCCAAGTGCCCCGTGACCGCGACGCTGATATCGGCCTCCGGGGTGATCTGCAACGCGCCCATACTCATGGCCCGCGTGACAGGTGCGCTGACCGCCGAGTAACGGTCCAGGTCCTCGGCGGTAACGCTCAACCATTGTTGCTTGGTCCCCGCGCGGTAGACCACGGCACTCCCACACAGGTGCTCTGAGATCCCGGGGATCTGGGCGAGGGATCCCGACACGAGACCGGCCGTGCAGCTCTCCGCAAACACAACGCGGCGTCCATCACGCCGCAGCAGGTTGGCCGTTTGTTGAGCCGCCGCATGAATGGCAATCGTTAAATCCAAGGGAATCATGTCGACACTATAGCATGATGGCCGAGGTGATCGATCCGCTGGCACGAGATTTGCCCCCACATGGACTGCAATTGGACTTGTGACGCGATGGGGGTCTTTCGGGATGCGGAGGTTGCGGTGGCAACTCATTTTCAGCGAGTTCTGGTCCCCGTCGATTTCACGCCTCGCAGTGAAACGGCCTTGGAGGTGGCGAGCGAATTGGCTGGGCGGTTTGGCGGCGAGTGTGTCCGTGCCCGGTGCTGTTGGTGAAGTGAAGGCGTAGCGAAAAGCAACTAGAGCGGAGGATAATCCCATGTCGGTCGGTCGAATCTGTGTTCGTGAAGTGGATCTAGCCGATCCAGACGAGTCGGCTCAGGCTGCGGCTGCCCGCATGAATGCCCGCAACGTCGGGACGCTGGTGGTTCTGAATCGAGCCAAAGAACCGATTGGCATTCTGACCGATCGAGATCTCGCTTTGCGAGTCGTCGCGCGCGGTCTCGATCCGGCGAGCGTGACGGTCGCCGAGCTGATGACCAAGTCGCCCGATGCCATTCGCGAGGACATGCCCATTGAGGCCGCACTGGGCCGCATGCGATCGGGACCCTACCGGCGACTACCCGTTGTGGATAAGTTCGGCAAGCTCGCGGGCCTAGTAAGCCTGGATGATATTCTAGACCTGCTGTCGGAAGAACTTGCGCAGGTCGGGGATCTCATCCGTGGCGAAAGCCCTGACAGCTTGGCGAGTGATGACTGATTGCTCGATCCCAGGCTCTCGCCCTTATCGCGTACCACACACGCCGGCCTCGGGCCCCCGTGGCCGGTCCTCTCGCGATCCTCAGTCGCCGCTGCCGTCGTCGGACTCGTACGCGTCCAATATCATATTGTTTTCCACGTTTTCGTGATGGATCAGTTGACGGCTGAATTCGTGGAAACCACGGGCCAGACCCTCCCACCACTCGGGTCGACACTCACCCTCGGCGGCCTGCACTACCAGCTGCCGCGTGAGATCGGCGATGGCGTCATGCTGGTCACGCAGAACGGCGGCCTGTGGACCCAGTTCCGGGGCGTGCTCGGTCACCTGCTCAAACAGCCCTGAGGCCTCTTCTTCGCGAAATCGACGATCTGCTCTCGCTCTTTGCCCGCGAGCTTTTTAACGTCACCCGGGCGATTGAGCCGTCGCTCGTCGAGAAGATTTGAATGATCTAATCACAATCACTCGCTGGCCGGCGGATTCTTGACGGTCAGTACCGGGCAGCTCGCGTGTCGGATCACCGACTCCGCGACGCTCCCCATCAGCATGCGGCTCAGGCCGGTTCGGCCATGGGATCCGAGTACAATCAGGTCGGCGTGTTGGGCTACGGCGAAGGCCACGATCTCGTGCGATGGGTCACCCAGCAAGAAATGATGTTCGTGCGGTATCTTCTCGTCCTTGGGATGGACTCGTGACAGCATCTCACGCAGCGTGTCTTCCTCGCGAGGGTAAACGTTGGCATAGACATCGTCCGCGCCGAACAATACCTCAGGGGGCTGTACGTACACAATCACCAATTTGGCTCCCGTGTCGCGAGCTAAGATGGTGGCGAAGTCCAGTGCCGCATGGGCCGCCGCCGAAAAGTCCGTGGGTACCAAGATGCGTTGGAGTTTCATAGGGACACCAGTTTCATAGGGATACTAATTTCATACGATTCCAGGCGGTGCCCTCATGGTACCACACGAGTCTGCCTCGGGCCCCGCAGGGGAACGACGTGACGGATTTTCGCCAAAAAATGTGGGCTGTCTCGGTCATAGGCTCCGCCTGGAAACGCAATGATCATGCGGCGCTGCCCTTCGGGGCCCAGAGCCTAAGGTAATGGACATACTGTTTCGAATGATAGAGGGATGGTTCGTGAACGGGGCCGCACGCTCCCACGAAACGATCCCACTATGGTCACAGTGGCCGATCGAGTAACCTGAGAGGGTTGTATGTTGACTTGGCTTCGGCTGAGTCAAGCGGCTTTGGATAGGCAATAGGAAGAGGTTACGGCCATGGGAAAGTGGATCGTGGGAATGCGACGGCGGTACGCATGCGGATGGTTGGGATGTCGATCTCGAATGCTACCTCTGTTGGTCGGAATGGGGGCCGTTGGCTGTGGTACCGGGGCCTACGACGAGCAGATCCGGTCGCGGATGTCGGCCGTGCAGGCGAAGTTCGACGCGGAGACCGTGCGTGTCCCCATCGCCGGATCGCGTCCGGCGGACTTAGTCTTTCAGGCGCCTTTCGCCGAGTTGGCCGATCCGGCCGCTGGCGGCGCGACCGACGCGAAGTTGGATTGGCCATTGGGTCTCACGCTGGGCAAGGTGCCGATTCAGGTGCGCCGTGGGTTTGTGAAGGCGGCGGACAACGCCTCCTATGCCTACGAATGGTTCTATGCTGCGGGAGAATTGCCGGCGGGCACATCGATTGATACGATTGGGAGCGAGGGGTTAACGCACTTCGGTTCGTTGGTCCCCGATGGGCCGGGGGCTTGGAGCAGCGTACAGGTTGACCGTCGCTATTGGCGCTCGTTGACGGTGAAGGGGAGTATGCCCTTTCGCATTCAGGACGGCGCACAGCCGTCCGGGACGTACGACGGAACGGTCGAAGTGCGACTGATCGACATCGAGGGCTACTTCGTGCTGATGGGATGGAAGTGTATCGACAGCTATGTGGCGCAAGTGGAAGTGGTCCGCACGATGGAAGCTGCCCTGGCATCGGCGAAGATCGCCCCTAGTGCTTCGCCGTGATGGGTTCACCGATCTGCCAGTGTTGATCGTCGCGACAAACGGCGCGATACAACGTGTCCCGTTCCATTGGTTCCCGACCCGCTTCCTGAATCAGGCGTCGCAGCTGTTCGACCGAAAGGACTTCAGGCGTCGTCGCTCCGGCATCGTGATAGATCAGTTCGTGACGGACGGTGCCGTCGATGTCATCGGCGCCATACGCGAGGGCGGCCTGCGCCGTTCCCAGGCCCATCATGATCCAATAGGCCTTGAGGTGCGGGAAATTGTCCAACATCAGCCGACTGACCGCCATCGTCCGCAGATCCATGACGGCCGAGGGCTTGCTCAGATGCGCCAAGCCGGTATTTTCCGGATGAAAGGCCAAGGGAATAAACGTTTGGAACCCACCCGTCGCGTCCTGCAGTTCGCGCAGCCGCAGCAGATGATCGACGCGGTGATAGGCGTTTTCCAAGTGGCCGTAAAGCATGGTGGCATTGGTCTTGAGTCCCAATTCGTGGGCCGTGCGGTGGATCATGAGCCAGTGCGAGGCGTCGGCCTTGTGTTCGCAAATCTGATCGCGAATCTGGGGGTGGAAGATCTCAGCGCCCCCACCCGGCATGCTTCCCAAACCGGCATCGATCATCTCCTGCAAGATGTCGCGCACCGACCGCTTCGTGAGAAATTCGAACCAATTGATCTCCACGGCCGTCCAGGCCTTCAGGTGTAGCTGCGGATAGGCCTCATGCAGAATCCGGATCAAGTGCACGTACCAGTCATAAGGTTTTTGGTGGTGTAGGCCACCAACGATGTGCATCTCCGTGCAGCCGTTATCAACCGCTTCCTGGCCGCGGGCCAAAATCTGCTCATCGCTCATCACGTATCCCTTGGGATCGCGCAGGTCGGAGCGGAATGCGCAGAACGTGCAACGATAGACACACACGTTGGTCGGGTTGAGGTGCGTGTTGATGTTGTAGTAGGCGTGGTGGCCGTTCTTGCGCTCCCGTACCAAGTTGGCCAATTCCCCCACGGCACCCAACGGGGTCGTCGGCTCGGACAGGTAGAGCCCGTCGTCCATGGTGAGCCGCTCGCCGGCGATGACTTTGGCGCGAATCTCATCGAATGGGTGTTGGCCGATAGTCCTGTGGTCCCGACGCGTGCCGTCATCTTGCGTGGTTTGATCCATGGCTCTATTTCTTTTACTTTTTTACTCGATGGTTCCGGACTCAGGTCGCTTGTTTGTCTTACGTCAATAGGTCCCATGATCCCACAATGAACAGTCCCAGACTGATCACGGCATTGACATGAAAAAACGCCGTGTTCACTCGATCCAGGTCGTGTGCTTTGACCAAGGAATGCTCGATCACCAACAGGACGGCAACCGCGGCGATGGCCAGTCCATAGGGCCAGCCCAGGCCCAATTGAGGGAAACACCACGGAAGGGCTGCCAGAGGCACGATCATCAGTAGGTGGCAGGCGGCGGCCATGCGCAACGCCCGCGGCACGCCCCACCGCGCCGGAATGCTGTGCAATTTCGCCTGACGATCGAAGGCAACATCCTGGCAGGCATAGATCATATCAAATCCCGATACCCAGCAGAGCACCGCCAGCCCCAATACGAATGCCGGCCCCGCGTCGGCCGGATGCTGCCAGACCACAAGACCTCGGATGGCCAGCCATGCTGCCACGGGGGCCAACATCAAGGCCGCTCCCAGCCAGACATGCGACAGGGACGTGAATCGTTTTGCATAGCTATAGCCCATCACGAACAACAGCACGGGGACGGAGAGCAGCAGCGGGAGCCAGTTGGGTAGGAACCATAACGTACTGGCTACAAACAGCGCGGCCGAAGCCGCCATGAATCCGCGCACCTCCCACAGGCTCAGCACGCCTGTCGGCAAATGCCGCATCCGCGTCCGCGGGTTCGCGGCATCCCAAACTTGATCGGCCAGGCGGTTGAAGGCCATCGCCGCGCTCCGCGCCGAAACCATGCAGACCAGGATGCCCGCCAAGTCCTGCCAGCGAAAACCGGGGGTGGGACCAGCCGCCACCGGCGCCGTCCAGGCCATCACCGCTCCGAGTAATGCAAAGGGGAGGGCAAATAGCGTGTGGCTGAAGCGGATCATCTGCAAGAAATGAGTGGTTTTCGCCAGCATCAACATCCACGCGGTCTCCGTCCAACTAGGGGCTGCCCCAGCGACGCATCAATGCGTGCGGAATGCGCAATTGATCCAGGATGCGGGCCACAATGAAATCCACCAAGTCATGCGTCGAACGGACGCCATGGTACCAGCCCGGCATGGCCGGCAGGATCGTGGCGCCCAATTCGCAACCGCGACGCATGTTGTCCAACTGGATCAAAGACAATGGGGTCTCGCGCGGCACCAGGATCAGCGGTCGTCGCTCCTTAAGATGCACGTGGGCGGCTCGCTGAATCAGGTTTTCACTCCGCCCCGTGGCCACCGCGCTCATCGTATCCCCCGAGCAAGGACAAATCACCATGCCTTGCGTCAGATAGGACCCGCTGGCAATGGGGGAAAAAAAATCCGCATGATGATGGTAATGGATCTCCCCCACGGGGCGTGCCCCAACGGGCAACACACTGCTGTCTTCGCTGGAAACGCCCGCCAGTTCCCGCGTCTTCTCCAGCCCCACGTCGGATGCGGTCTTGTCCGCATCCAACATCAACGCCGACAAATGGAAATCCTCCAGATCCACGTGCACATCGAGCTCCTGCCGCAATACCAGTTGGCCGGATGGGCTGATGCTCAGGTGCACGTCGTGCCCAGTGTGACGAAGGACTTCCAACAGCCGCACGGCATAAATAACGCCGCTAGCGCCCGTGATGCAAACAACGACCGGTTGTGTCGGCATGTGGTCGACTACCCCTCTCGCGTGCCAGGTACTTGGATCCTCAGGCACTTGGAATCGCTGCCTTTAATCCACGGGGCTCGCCCTGCGATCACCCTTGCTTGACGCCAACGTACAGAGTGGCGATGCCCCCAGTCAGGCTATGGTATTTTACGCTGTTAAGGCCCGCCATGACCATGCGGTCGGCCAGCGCCTGTCCCATCGGAAATTGGCCCACACTGGCCGGCAGGTAATCATAGGCCTGTTGCTCGTTTCGCGACAGCCATTGTCCCAAACGGGGCAACACATTTCGAAAGTACCAGCCATAGAGCGACCTCCAGGGCTCCCATGCCGGCAACGAGAACTCCAATACGGCGACCCGTCCCCCCGGTCGGCAGACACGCACCATTTCACGCAAACCGCGGTCCGTGTCGGCCACATTGCGGAGCCCGAAGGCAACCGTGACAATTTGGAATCGGTTCTCCGGAAACGGGAGCTGTTGGGTATCAGCCTGTACGAAGGAAATCTCCTCTCCGAAGCCCCAGCGAGCGGCTTTTTCACGCCCCTTTTCCAACATAGGATCGCAGAAATCGGTCGCGACAATCGGCACCTGGCCCCGAGTGGCCCGTCGGTAGGCCAAGGCCAAATCCCCCGTCCCCGTGCAGACGTCCAAAATCGGCTCGTGGCCCTGTGGCGGTACGAGACGCAGGCAACGCCATCGCCAATATCGATCGATGTTCATCGACAACAGATGATTCATGCGATCGTAGCGGTCGGCGATCTGCCCGAACATCTGCTGCACGCGTTCGCCGGACTTGTCGACGGGATTGCTCATCGGACGGGTCGATACTCACGCCTGCTGGAATTCGGTGCGATCAGCACACCCCTACCATCATCATAGATCATCGGCGGAGTGGGGCCCATCCCTCAACGGGGGTGGTCCGCATGGTGAGCAGGCGTTACATTTCAGACTTGATTTGAAGCACATTTCTGGGGCGAGCATGGCATGGGCAACACGGAGCAGGCAAGTCGAGGACGAACCTTCTCGTTGCGGGATTACGCGGATTCCTCACACCCAGGGCCTGCGGACCCATCGGTCAAGATTCCGACGGGCTTGATTGATTGCCAGAGTCATCTGTTTTGTCCGGATCTGGTGGCCCGGATGGAGCAACGGAGCGAGGATCCACGGGTCTACACCCGGGATGGCATCCGCTGGTTGCAGATGGGGGATTGGATGCGCAAAATCCTCCCGCACTACACGAGGATTGAGCGCAAGTTGGCGACGATGGATGCCCATCACATCGCCCAAACCGCGCTGAGTATCAACGATCCCGGTCCCGAATGGTTTGGCGCCGAAGGACCGGCCGTGGCCCGCGTGGCCAACGACTACGTGGCCGATGTGGTCCGACAATATCCCACACGCTTCTTCGGCATTTGCGTGCTCCCCTGGCAGGACGTGACAGCCGCAACACAGGAGTTGAATCGCTGTGCGCACGAGCTGGGTATGAAGGGCTTGCTGCTCTATTCGAACCTCGCCGGCCGCTTTCCCGATGAGGCCGAATTCCGCCCAGTGCTGGCTCGCGCTGCCGAGTTGGCGATGCCCGTGTTGCTCCACCCCGCCATGCCCGTGACGACGAAAGTGGTAAGAGACTATGAAATGACCAGCTCCTTGGGCAACATGTTCGAAAATACGATTGCCCTGACGCGAATCGTCATGTCAGGCATGTTGGACGAATTGCCCGATCTCAAACTCGTCTGCCCGCATCTCGGGGGAACGCTCCCCTATATGGTGGGCCGCATCGACCATCAGGTCCTCGTGCTCAAACGGGGGCCGAGAACCTTGCAGCGAGCGCCGAGCGAATATCTGAAGCAGATTTGGTATGACATTATCTCCCCGTTGCCGTTGGCCATGAAGTTCATGTTGGAGTTCGTGGGGCCCGATCGGTTGCTGTATGCCAGCGATCACCCCTGGGTCGAACCCGACGTCATTCGGGACGCCTTCCTATCACTGGATGTGCCTCACGATCAGCAGACCAAGATCTTCAGCGGCAATGCGCTGCGGCTCTTCAACCTTTCCTAAACGACACCGTATTTCATTTCATTTTCTAAAACGGCACAGTATCGATCTCGTGTCAATCACAAGAAAGCTCAGCCATGGACATGGACAAACTCGTCGCCCTCTGTCGGCGGCGTGGGTATCTTTTTCAGTCGAGTGAAATCTATGGCGGCCTGAGTGGCTTCTGGGACTACGGACCGTTGGGGGTCGAGCTCAAACGCAATATCAAAGACGCCTGGTGGCGCGACATGGTCACTGCCCACGATGACTTGTCGGCTCCGGACGGGGCGGCCAGCACCTACGAAATGGTCGGCCTGGACTGTTCCATCGTCATGCATCCCCAGGTCTGGAAATGCTCCGGCCACTACGATCTGTTCCATGACTTCATGGTCGATTGCCGCAGCTCCAAAAAACGCTACCGACACGATCAAGTGCAGGGCCGCTGGCTGCAAGCCAAAGGGGAACGGGCCTTCGTGACCGTCGAGTCCAGCAGTGATGAGGTCGAGCAGATCGAACAGCGGGCCTTGAAGTTCTTGAATCTGCGCGGCAAGGACAAAGATCAACTGCAATGGGACGGTGAGGTGACGTCCCTGACCACGGTGAGCGATTTTACGCGCGTGCTCGCCCCGGATGCGAAGGAACTTGGCACACTCACCGCGCCGCGAGAATTCAATCTGATGTTCAAGACGACGGTTGGCGCGCTCGGCGGCGCGGAAGACGCGGCCTTCCTGCGACCAGAGACCGCCCAAGGCATCTTCGTGAACTTCAAGAATGTACTCGATAGCACTCGCGTGCGCGTCCCCTTCGGCATCGCCCAGATGGGCAAAAGTTTCCGTAACGAAATCACGCCGAGAAATTTTACGTTTCGCTCACGCGAATTCGAACAAATGGAAATTGAATTCTTTTGCCATCCCGACACGTCGTCACAGTGGTATCGCTACTGGCGAGATCGACGACTGCGCTGGTATGTCGAGTTGGGATTGGCTGGCGAAAGACTCCGTTTACGCGAGCATGAGGCCAGTGAATTAAGTCATTACTCCACGGGTACCGCCGACATTGAGTACGCCTTTCCCTTCTTGCCAACCGGGCAGTTCGGCGAATTGGAAGGGATTTCTCATCGTGGCGATTTTGATTTACGCAGCCACATGGAAGGTAAGTTGGACGAAAAATCGCGTCCCTTACAGCTGGAATTGGGACCAGATGGTAAACCCAAATGGCGAGGCAGCGGCCGGGATCTGACATATCGCGATGAATTGACCAATGAACGCTACACACCGCACGTTATTGAACCGTCGGCCGGAGCCGATCGCGCGGCTTTGGCCTTCTTGTGCGAGGCCTACAGCGAGGATCAGGCGCCGGACGAGCAGGGAGCCATGCAGTTACGCGTGGTCCTGAAACTTCATCCGCGGTTGGCACCGATCAAGGCGGCCGTCTTTCCCTTGGTGAAAAAGGACGGCATGCCCGAAGTTGCTCAGGATATCTATCGCCAATTGAAACGCCAGATGCCGGCATTCTACGACGAAAAAGGGGCCATCGGCCGCCGCTATCGTCGCCAAGATGAGGCCGGTACTCCCTACTGCATCACGGTTGATGGCCAATCCTTGCAAGATCGCACCGTGACCATTCGCGATCGCGATTCGCTGGAACAATGGCGAGTTAAAATCGACGATTGCGTATCCGAGATTGCCTCCCGCGTCAGCGGCGGTGCCCGATGATCCCCGCGATCAGCCAGGTCTGTTCGCTGGCCTCCTCGTTTCCCGAGGACATCGAGGACTATTCAGCGGGGCATTGCTCGGCCGTCGAGTTGTGGCTGACCAAAGTCGAAACCTACTTGCAGCACCACGAGTTGGCCGAGTTGCGGGACGTGTTCCACCGTCACCAGATGCAGACTCCGGCCGCCAGTTACCAAGGCGGGCTATTTTCCCCGGACGACGCAGCCCGCGCTGAGGCCTGGCGCCTCTTTCAATCACGGCTGAATCTCTGCCAAGAATTGAATGTGCCCGTTCTCATTGTGGCCGCCGATGGGCCCGCGCCGCGGCATGCGGATGACATTCTGCAACTCAATCTGTGGTTGTCGCAGGCCGCGGAAGTTGCAGCACAAAAAAACGTCCGACTGGCACTGGAGTTTCAAGGCCGCGCGCCTTTCTGTAATAACTTGGCCACGGCCGCGGCGATCGTCGAGGAAGTTGACCATCCCTCCTTGGGGATATGTCTGGATCTGTATCAATTCTATGTTGGGCCCAGTAAGTTTGAAGATCTGAAGGGATTGCGACCCGAACGGCTCCTTCACGTGCAGCTGAGCGACATGACCGGCGTGCCGCGCGAGTTGGCCACCGATGCCGACCGCATTTTGCCAGGGGAGGGAGATATGGCGGTGGCCCCGTTGGTCGATTACTTACGCGCCATCGACTATCGGGGTTGCGTCTCGGTGGAAATTCTCAATCCACGCATCTGGCAAATTCCGCCTCGACAGTTTGGCGAGATCGCCATCACCGCGCTGCGCCGCGTCTTGGGTCAGGCGAGCATGGACGCCTAGTGGCATAGGCTTCCAGCCTGTGGAATCTCGGTCCTAGCCGAGTTGTCGCATCCGAGCCGCGACGCGATCCAGCTGTTGCTTCAAGTCGGTGAGCACGATATCCGCTGCGACCCAGTCCGGTCGCGAAACGCCAGCCGGCGCTGTTTGCGGATGGGGAGTCCCGTTGCCATTGGGCAGTTCGGGACCGATCTTATCCAGTTGCCGTTGCATGATTTCGAGTGCGCGGGCGCTGTCGCGATGCCCTTGCCAAATGTCTTCCAATTGCAGGTACACGCCGATCAAAAATGTCGTTTGGCCAATCAAGACCATGGGAAGACCGATCCCCCACAAGGCCGCGCGGCCGGGAAGCGTGGACATCGATGTCAAGATGGCCCCGCACACCAAGGCTGTGATACCTAGCAACAACAGGCCCCAAACCAGAGTGGCACGCCGCGGCAACAAAGACCGCTGGGCACGTTGCGCGAGCGAGGGCAGGGGAGGAATCCGATGATCCAATGTGGGTCGGCGCGTGCCGGCGGCGGCACGCAGCGTGTCCGGCAGGGTTTCCGAGTTTGGGTTCAAGCTCGAGCTAATCGTTTCTCCCAAACCGCGTGAGGGAGCGGCGGACGGCCGCTTCTCGGACCTTGGGCCCGGAGGAACGGTCGATGTGGTTCCGACGGCAGGGATCATGTCTTCGGCCAGCAGATCATGATCCCAGTCATCGGCTTCCCAACTGGTCAGTGACACGCCCTCCTCGCCGGCGATCGGCCAACGGGCCGGAGCCGCTGCTTTGCGCGGCAAATCGGCCAGCCCACTCGTTGCGAAACCACTTGCAGATGTGGTGTCAGGCAGCGATCGTGCGACCTCGCCACAAGGCATGCCGCACCGCGCGCACACCAAGGACCCTGCTGTGGCGGATGCCGAAATGCCCGGAGTATCTTGTCCGCAACTGGTACACCACATGGTCGATTCCACATCCCCACTAGCGC
>SXHS01000280.1 GCA_005773145.1 Planctomycetaceae bacterium
ATTTTGCCCCTTGGCAAATTCACGGGCGAGCGCCAGCTTTTTCGGATTCTGAACGTCGGCATAGGGCGTCTCGGCGATCGTCATGCCGGCGTACTTGGTGATCATCGGCTTCGGATCGAAACTCTCCATTTGGCTGACGCCACCGTTCATGAACAGCCAGATGACACTTTTGGCCTTGGGAGCGGAATGCGGTTGGCCCGTGGGTGGCTGGTTGGCGCCTCCACTGGCCAGGCCATCTTGTTGCAGCATTGCGCCTAGCGACAGTCCAGTAAATCCCAGTCCCACATCAGCCAGGAATGTGCGGCGTGATGCAGCGGATCGGCAGCCATCTTCACGGCAACGTTGAAAATTATGCATGGGACCTTACCTCGCGTATCAACGTCTCTGGGTGTCCACGTTGTTCTCGGCTAACGAACCGTGACAAAATCGTTGTCATTGAGCATGGCCCGCACCAAATTGGATCGGCAACGCAGTTCGGACTCGGGGTCTTTGGCGACATCCGGTATGGACCGCCATTTTGCCAATGCTTTCTGGCAGATAACGCTTTCTTCCGCAGTGGGTGTCTCCATCAAGACGGTTCGGAACAAGGTCTGGATGAACTCCAGTTCGTTATGGCTCGAGGGTTGTTTTGACCCCGAGATCTGTTCGGCAATACTGCGGGCCGTGTTGTAAACGAGTTGACTATTGGACAAGGCAAGAGCTTGCTGGGGGACGATGCTCTCGTCACGTCGATAGCATTCCTGTGCCGAGGCATCGTCGAACATTGTGAGAAACAGATTGCGATCATTCGCGGAATGCAGAAAGTAAATGCTGCGCCGCCGCGACGCGAGTTGATCGTCCGCAGGAATCGGCCGGCCCCCGCGCGTCAGGTCGAGCTGTCCGGCAATGGCGAGGATCGAATCCCGCACGACCTGAGATTCCAATCGCAGGGGGGACCGTCGCCAGTACCAGCGGTTATCCGGGTCCTTGGCCATTTGACGCTCATGACCCGCGGTGGTCGGCCCCATACGATAGGTGGCGGAAGTGACGATGAGGCGATGCAGGTGCTTCATGCTCCAGCCGCTGTCGATCAGTTCCCGGGCCAACCAGTCCAGGAGTTCCGGATGGCTGGGGGGACTCCCCTTGCGTCCAAACTCAAAGGTCGTTGCCACTAAGGGCGAACCCATGTGTCGGGTCCAAATGTGATTGGCGGCCACACGGGGGGTGAGTGGATGGCGCGTGTCGGTGATCCAATTTGCCAAGGCCGTGCGGCGTCCTGTGGTCTGCGTGTGAAATGGTTCCACGGGATCGGGTGCTTGATTGGACACGAAACGAGTTTCGACTCGTGCGGTTCCAGCGAAGGGGGCGAATTTGTCGCTGGGCTCACTCGGTTCTTGCTCCGCCTGCGTCAGAGCCTCGCGGGCTTTGTCCACGGCCTGTTGTTCGGCTTCTCGCTTCTCCGACGTGGCCTTCTTAAGCTGTTCTGTCGCTTCGGCCAGCTGAAGTCTTGCCTTGGCTAATGCGACTGCCCGCTCCGCGCGGTAGGCATTGTGCGCCCGCGTGCGAGCTGTTTCCGTGGCCGTCTGCTTGGTCTCGGCCGTTGCGTCTTCCATGGCCCAGGTGGCGCGCATCGCGTCGGCCCGGTGCTCGACACTAGCCAATTCGGCATGAGCGACGGCTACGGAAAGTTGTGCCAGTTCGCGTTCGGCCTGCCCATCGCTGGCGGCCAGTCCGTTGGTCGGACTTGCGCTGGCGATCTTGCTGGCTCGGTCCTCCGCCGCACGCAGATTCCGTTGCGCCGCGTCGATGTGCGTGTCGAGGACTGCGGCGCGCCGCTCGGGCTGAGACGCGGTGATCGGGAGCGAAATGGGCGTGACGGAAAATTCAGAGAGGCTAAGTACACTTGGCACCCCGGGAGCGATCGTGGTCGATGTGTCGGGGTTGCTGTCCTGTCCGCGTACAAAACGGTAAGTGGGGATGCTCAAGGCAGCATCATAGACGCGTGGGATGCCCCCTTGGTCCAGGTTCGGCTCCCCTTGGATCATGTCCACGCGTACCAGGTAGGGTTCAAAAAAGGCACGCAGCCGATAATAGTCGACTTGCTCGATCGGGTCGTACTTGTGGTCGTGGCATTTGGCGCAATTGAATGTCATACCGAGAAGTCCCTTACCCACATGCTCGATCGTTTCCTCGAGCCATTGCGTGCGACTGAAGCGATTGTAGTTTCGCGCCAGGTAGCCGGTCGCACGCAGTTTCTGCATATCGTCGGGGAAGAGTTCGTCGGCGGCCAGCATCAATCGCAACATTTCTGCGTACGAAACGTCGGCACTGAGAGATTCGACGATCCAATCCCGCCAGTGCCAGATATGGGTGTGGCTGTTGCGCAATTCAGATCCCAAGCCCGATCCGTCGGCGTATCGCCAAATATCCATCCAATGCCTGCCCCACCGTTCGGCGTGTCGTGGGTCGGCCAACAGACGATCAACCAGCGACTCGTACCAATCCGCGCTGGGATCGGATTCCCATCGCGTCAGCTGCTCTAAGGTGGGCGGGACGCCGATTAAGTCCAAGAACAATCGGCGGATCAACACGGCTCGCGATGCTTCGGGCGAAACCGACAGCCCCTGACGGTCATGTCCGAGGCCAATGAATCGGTCGATGGGATTCTTGGCCCAGGTGGGTTGGGCAATGGTCGGCAGCGGCGGTCGCACGCAGGCGCGAAACGACCAATGCTGGTCCGCCGAGGGCTCCGGCTGCTCGTCCTGAGGTGCGGGGGCACCGGCTGTAATCCAGGAGCGGAGCAACTCGAGTTGGGGGGCGGTCAGTGGTTCCCCCTCGCTCTCCGGGGGCATGCGATGCGCGATATCGGCTGAGGAAACACGCTGCCACACGTGACTATTGGTAACATCCCCAGGGATGACCGCCGGTCCTTGATCTCCGCCCGCCACCATGAAAGCCTGGGTATCCAAGCGCAGTCCGGACTTGGCCTTCAAGGCACCGTGGCAGGCGTAACAGCGGGTGGCCAGCAGCGGCTTAATGTCGCGTACGTAGTCCACCGTGGTGCCGTCTCGGTTGCCGTCCGAGTCGGTTGGATCCGCCGCAGAAAGCCCGGATACAGAAAGCCCGGATACAGTGGCCAGGACCCCGATCAGGAACCCTAGCAAGAATCTCGATGCCAACGGACGGCCGGAGACCAGCCCGGAGCCAGCGGCAATGGGCGGCGGAAGGTGCTGCATGGCTGATTCCAAAACGGGAGGAAAACCGGCGGGCACCCCCTATTAGACCATGGCCGTAGGCAAAACGCAAGCGCGGACCCAGATTACAGGCGACGGCGGCGACGTCAGAGCCCATGCCCCAAGTCGCCCTCTAGCCATCGGGATTGTCAAGCAGTTCCTTCAGTCGTAGGCACAGTTGGGGCGAGAAGCGGTCGAGCCATGTCTCGTCAATCAAGCCCACAGAAATCATATCCTGAATGTGCACGCGATCTTTCAATCGGTGACTCGTCAGTTTCATACGAACGAGTTCCGGAAGTGTCAATGTCCGCATGGACTTGATCCACTCGAATTGTTCAATGCTTGGTGCCGCTTCAGAATACTCGGCGCGAACCTTTTCACCTGCGAAGACGATAGGGACCGCGTCGCGAGGCGTGCCAGTTGTTCCGTCCAAGAACATTGTCACACCTGCAACCTCCTGATATCGAAACCCAACCACTTCTAAGACCTGTTTGGCCGCGTCCAGGTCGGTTCGATTCATCACGATGTCCACATCGCGGGTGGCACGCACAGCAGATTCGTCAACTTGTGCCACCCAGAGCTGCGCTGCATTGCCGCCAACGACGGCGTAGGGGATTTGGGCATCGTTGAGTGCCGTCGTGACTCGCAGTAGCCGATCCTTTACTTTCTCCACCGCTCGTTCAATCCTTTCCCACAGGACGTCTCCGGTATATTTGATTTCGATCACGGCATGCTCTCCTCCGTGCCACTCTATCAAAGCCCCGTTGGAATTCATTCGCGTTGTCCGCCGCCGATCACACCAGTTTCTTCAGCGCCGCCATGGCCTGTGGATAGTCGGGCTCGCTGGTTACTTCCTTAACCACCTCGGCGTGGACCAC
>SXHS01000281.1 GCA_005773145.1 Planctomycetaceae bacterium
CCAGCATGTGAAAACACCGGGCCGTTTTTCTGCGCGCGTGGGTGCCATGTGTGGCTTGTCCGACCGTGCTTCCGCAGGCTCCCTCCCCCTTGCGGGGGGGGCTGGGGCGGGGGTTGCCGAGTGCGCGGTAGTAGCCCCGGGGCTCCAGCGCGAATATTCTCGAACCGCCATCCGGACGCGAGCGAGTTCCGGCTGATGAAATGCCATCCACGTACCGCCGACGTGCTAAACACTTATTCCGCCTGGGAACAAACAGCCCCCCCAAAAAAAAGATCCGTCGCGGCGCTGCCCATACGGGCGTGTCCAGGCCAACTTCGAGCGTCACCAACGACAGGGGCACGGGCGGACAAGCCGCCCGTGGCACCCAAGACGGTGGCAAACAGAGCGTGGCACCCGCCACTTGTGTGGTACCATGACGGCTAAAGCCTGGGAGTATATTGTTCACGAGGCACTACCTCGTAGCCGGGCGGCCAAACCTTACAACCCCCTGCCCTTCACGTCGGCAACGCCCCATCCGATAACATGGGTTTCGCAATGCCCCACTAGTAATGGGATTTTATATGAAACATCGGCGATCCTTGATTTTGGCGTTCGTGTGGCTGGCGGCCACTCAAGCATCCGTTTGGGGAGCATCCGCTTGGCCCGAATATCGGGGCCCGTTGCAGGATGGCCACGCACCAGACGCCGCGCCGCCCCTGCAATGGTCCGAAACCGAAAACATTCGCTGGAAAACACCGATCCATGATCGCGGTTGGTCCACGCCCGTTGTTCTGGATGGAAAGTTGTGGATGACCACGGCTCGCGAGGATGGGACGCAAATGTTCGTGGTCTGCGTCGACTTGGATGATGGCCACATCGTGTTCGACCAGAAGCTACTCGATGTGCCGAATCCGGAACCACTCGGCAACGCGATGAATGGTTACGCCTCTCCTTCGGCGGTGGTGGAGCCGGGGCGAGTCTACGTGCATTTCGGCACGTATGGGACGTTTTGCTTGGATGCCGCAACCTGCCGCGTGATCTGGCAGCGACTGGACTTGCCGTGCCGTCATTATCGCGGCCCAGGGTCGTCCCCCATCTTGTTTGAACAATTCTTGGTTTTTCACATGGATGGGGCCGATCAGCAATATGTCATTGCCTTGGACAAGTCGACGGGCAACACGGTCTGGCGAACCGATCGTTCGACGGATTACAACGATTTGGACGAGCAGGGACGACCGACACAAGAGGGGGACCTGCGAAAGGCATTCAACACGCCTTTGGTCATCCATGTTGGCAACCGCCCGTTGCTTATCAGCCCCGCTGCCAAGGCGGCCTACGCCTACGACCCAAGTACGGGGCGCGAGATCTGGCAAGTCCGTCACCGGGGACAGGCATCCGCCTGCCGTACGCTGTTCGACGGTCAATTTGTCTTTATCAATACCGGGTCAAGTGTTACCGAGTTGCTGGCCGTGCGCCCGGACGGTCAGGGGGAGATTACGGCATCGCATGTCGGCTGGACTCAGAATCGCTACGTACCGCAGCGAAGTTCGCCAGTCTTGGTCGATCGATGTATCTTCAGCTGCAACACGTCAGGGGTGGCCTCGTGCGTCGACAGCCGCGACGGCAAATTGATTTGGGAGGAGCGGCTCAACGGGGCTTTTACTGCATCGATCCTCCACGCCGGGGGGCATCTCTACTATTGCAGCGAGCAAGGGGACACCTATGTCGTCCGGCCCGGTCGTGACTATCAGCAGGTAGCGGTGAACACCTTAGGAGACGGTTTCATGGCCTCGCCGATCGCGGTTGATCGCGCGTTGTACCTGCGATCTCGGACGCACCTCTATCGCGTCGAGGCCCCCGTCACGCCCTGAGCATGAGAATTCCAAGCACGGCGGGGCGATTTCGAGAGCCGTTCCGGCCCTGCGTCTTTCCATCAAGGTGGAAACCTTACCGGCCTGATTCCCAATCGTGCAACATCAATCGTTTGTGAATGCGGGCGCACTGCATCACTTCACGCAGGTCTACGAATTCGTTGATTGCGTGCGCGTGCCGAATATCCCCCGGTCCGACCACGATGGCCGGGGATCCTGCTGGGAAGTAGGCGGCATCAGTGCAATACGGAGCACCGGTGGGTACCACGTCGCGTCCTAACTCTTGACGGCATGTGTCCAGCACGAACTGCGTGAATGGGTCCTCGGGGGACGTCGCCAATGACGGCGTCGCCGCCTGATGCAGGCTGTGACTCACCTCCACTCCGAGCGAGTCCACTCGTCGCCGCACTTCCTCGCTCGAACGCTGCAGATCCATTCCCGCCAACAACCGCAGATCGATGGAAATCGTACATTGATCCGGAACGGCGTTGCGAGTGCGCCCGCCATGAATCATCGTGATCGTTAGCGTGGGACCTGTCATCAATTCGCTGGTGTAGCGGGTTTGGAATTCCTGTTCCAATTCCCTTAAGCAATGGATTACGGGGAGCATATCCAAGATGGCATTTCGCCCATTTGCGGGTGTTGACGAATGCGCACTTCGCCCCTGCACGGTAATATCCCAACGGACCGTCCCCTTATGTTGGATCACGGGGAGGCACTGGGTCGGTTCGCCAAATAGGCCTCGCCCCAAGGGACGGCGTTCGTTGTCAATGTAGTGGCGGATCCCGGTCTGGGCATACTCTTCATCCCCGGCAGCCAGGAAGAGCACGGGCTGTGGCGGGCGCTGGCCCGATTCCAATAGTTCCAGCAGCGGGAGCAACATCGCCACAAGAGGGCCTTTGTCGTCGCACGCGCCGCGACCGAAAATCTTCGTCCCCTCCACGCGCGGTTGAAAAGCCGTCTCAGGCCAGTCGTCGGCGGGAACCGTGTCGATATGGGATTCGAAAAGAGTCGCGGCCCCCTCTCGTTGGCCAGGGATCACCACGAGCAAATTCTCGTGTCGATCGCTGTAGGTCTGCCGTTCCAGAGCCACGTCATAGCGACTGAAAAGGAGTTCCAGATATTCGACCACGGGTCGTTCCACCGGAGCGGGTCCGGGCCAAGCCTTGCCCATGGGATTGACGGTGTTAATCGCAATCAGGTCACAGAGGATTTGTTGGGCTCGATCATGAGACATGGAGTGGGGCAATTCTATAGCATGGAGTATGGTTCATCGTTACCGAGGCGCCGGGACGACAATCACCCCGAGCGCATCGCATCCGCGAATAGTCGTGCGAATCTCGCCCGATTATCGCGTAAACGGTCCTGGCATTCCCTGACCAAACCGGCAGGATCGGATCGCCCCAACAGGTAGGCCAACTTTTCCAATTCCCTCGGTTCGTCGGGGAGATCGTGGCGCGCGGTAGTATTCATGAGTCGCAGGCGGGCTTCGATGCTGCGCAGAAACCGGTAGGACTGCCGCATGCCGGCCGCATCAGCGGTGGTCAGACAGTCTGCCTTCTCCAATGCTACCAAGGCGTCGAGTGTCCCCGGGACCAGAACCGATCCCCGCTCGGCGGCATATCGCAATTGCAACATCTGCACCGTGAACTCGATGTCCACGGTCCCTCCCGGACCTCGCTTGAGGTTGCTGACCGCAGCCGTCTCCTCCAAACGCATGCGCATGTCGTAGATCTCGCGGGCCATCTGCCCGTTCCAGCCGGCCTGCAAGATGGCTCCATGTACGAGTTGCATGGCCGCTTGCTGCGCGGAACTCGTACCAAAAATGGGGCGAGCCTTGCAGAGGGCTTGGCGTTCCCACAGTTGGCCTTGCCCGTTCGCGAAATAGCGGGCGAATTCGGCAAAGGAAATCGCCAAGGCACCGCTTTTACCCGTGGGGCGCAATCGGGTGTCCACCTCGTACAATCGGCCGTAGGGTCCAAGTTGTGTGGACACCTTGATGATTCTCCGACCGAGTTCGCTGAAAAAATGTTGGTTGGTCGTCGTCGTTGCCGCGTTATTGCGAACCGATCGTGTATTCCCCTGGCAGTCGTACAAGAAAACGATATCCAGATCGCTGTGATAGTTGGGCTCACGTCCCCCTAATTTGCCCATCGCGATGATGACCAGATGGCTCATGGGCTGATCGTGGGATCCGGGGGGGGCCACCTCCAGCGTCGGCACATAGACATAGGGTGGAGACCGATGATCAATATCGAGCTCCGGCAACGGCTCCTCGTCCTCGGTCCCTTCGCCGGGGCTGGGAACGCCAAATTTCTCCGCCAGTGCGGAATACTCGCGCAGGGCAATGCACTGCAAGCAGGTCTCTGCGATATCCGACAGCGTCGCCGTCGTTGCCTGAATGTCCTCCTTGCCGAGGATATCGCGTACTCCCACCCGCAAGTGGAGCGAATTCTTGTAGCCATGTAGAATCGGTTCGACATCCTGCGCCCCACGCACCAGGTCGTCCAGTACCTCCTGCAGCTCGGCGATGTCCGGCAATCGGTCCAGCATCAAGGAATCCATTAGTTCATCCATCATGCCGGGATTACTGGTCAAGATTCCTGATAAATAGGGACTGGCCGCACATAGCCGGACGTAAAGATGTAGCGATGGTTCGCTGTAGCTGAACAATTCCCACAGCACCCCTTTACCACCAAGTGAATCACTAATGCGGCTCAGATCGACCAAGGTTGCGTCGGGATCGGGTGTCTCGGCAATGGCGCGCATCAAGCGTGGTACGATGGACGCCAGGAAATGCCGACAACGACGGGTGGAAAGAAAGGGAATCGATTCCCTGGCCAACGCCGTCAGATTGCGGTAGGCGGACGGCGCGTCACGGCAACCGTACTCGGCAAGTATCGTCTGTATCTGTTCGGCACTCGGCTCGGGGTCCAGCACCAAGTCCACGACGGGTTCGGGGTTTCCCTCGTCCTCGAACGCATCGTGCAGCAAGTGATTAAGAATCTGCCTGTTTTGTTCCGTGGTGCGGCGCATGTCTTGACGAAACTGTTCAAGCAGTATCTCACGCGGGGCCGCCGCGTAGCCGGCCCTAATCGCCAATTTGCAGAGCTCTTCATCCTCGGTGGGCAAGTTGTGTGTCTGGAGGTCGAACATCAACTGCAAGCGGTGTTCGATTTGCCGCAGAAAGACGTAGTTGTGCTCGAGCGCGGCCCGTTCTTCCAACCGCAAACAGCCTGCCTGTTCCAGTTGCCCCATCGCCTCCAGGGTGTTGCCGGAACGTATACCTGGCAAATCTCCGCCGTTCAGCAACTGCAAGAACTGAATGGTAAATTCGATATCGCGGATGCCTCCGTGCCCTGTTTTCACGTTCCGGGCATCGTCTCCGGCATTTAGCGTGCGACGGTCGATGCGCCGCTTGAGTGCCTTAATGCCCGTGATGTCGGCTCGCGTCAAATAGCGGCGATAGATCCATGACTCGAGCGTCTGCAGCAGCTCACTCCCCAGAGCCAGGTCCCCGGCAATCGCGCGAGCCTTGACAAAGGCTTGGCGTTCCCAAGTGCGTCCCATCTCATCGTAGTATCGCAAGGCCGATTCGCGACTCACGATCATCGGACCTTGGCTCCCTTCGGGACGCAGCCGCAGATCGACTCGGTACACAGAGCCCAGATCGGTGGGTTCGGTCAGTAGCTTGATGATGCTCCGCCCCAGCCGGTCGAAGTATTCTGGATTACTGATTACCTTGGCTCCATCGGTCTCCCCTTCCCCGTCGTAGAGGAATATCAGATCGATATCACTGGAGTAATTCAGCTCGGCACCGCCGAGTTTTCCGAGGGCCAGTATGGCAAAACGGGCCTCATGCCCCTCCTCGGTTCGCGGCAAGCCGAAGCGCGGGACCAGAAGCTGTCGGCTGGCACGAACCGCCGCCTCACAAAGGGCGTCCGCCAGATACGAGATCTGGCTGGCCACCATCGGGAATCGTTGGTTGCGCACGATATCACCGTAGGCGATTCGCAAGGTCTCGCGCCGTTTGAATCGCCGCAACACCCGCATGACGTCACGGTCATCATCCAGCGCCAAGGTTTCGCTGCAAATCTCCTCGACCAACAGATCACGGGCGACCGGCTGCCCCTCGGTTAGTCGCAGCAGGTCATAACTCTCGGGCTCCTGAATGAGCAGTTCGCTGAGGTGTTGGCTGGTCGAAAAGAGGCGGAGCAAAATCGGCAAAGCCGCCGGATCCCGTTCAAACAAGGTGCCGAGGGCCAGCGGACTGCGCGAAGCCGAAACAAACCGCTGCAGGTTGTTCAGCGTCATGCCAGGGTCGCTCAGTTGTGGCAATTGCTGGGCGAGCGCCCCACAGAGGACGGCCATCAAGTCGAGGGTGATGCCGGCTTGCGCCATCTCGACGAGATTGGCGTGCCCGCGCGCTGTGTCGATGACACCCCACTCTCGCAATTGCGGCGCAGCACTCCGGGAATCATTAAGCAGATCAGCGACTTCTAACAGGGTTGCCATGGTGCAAACGCAACGACCGATCAGATCAGGGGAAGGGAAGCGAGTTGCCGTGTCGCCGCCACGCCCAGCAATGTGTGTGCCGTGACATCGTAGATCGTCACGGGCATAAGTTGACCAACGTGTTCCTCATCGCCGTCGAAGACAACAATACGATCCTCCGACGTACGGCCGCATAGCTGCAAGCCGCCTTCCTCGGTTGCACGTCCGGCAGAGGCCTTGCTCGGTCCCTCGACTAACACCGAGACCGTGCGCCCAATCCAGGTCTGGTTCTCTTCCTCGCAGATCAAGTTCTGGATTTCCAACAATTCGTGGTTGCGACGACGCTTGACCTCGTCCGGCACATCGTCCGCCAAAAGCTCCTCCGCCTTTGTGCCCGGTCGCTCGCTGTACTTGAAAATAAAACTGTTCTTGAAGCGGCATTCACTCACCAGAGTCATGGTCTCCCGAAACTCGTCCTCCGTCTCGCCAGAGAAGCCCACGATGAAGTCACTGGATACGGCGGCATCGGGGAGAATGTCTCGAATGCGCTGCATCATCTCGCGGTAGTCTTCGACGGTGTAGCCGCGTTTCATGGCTTTCAAGACTCGATTGGATCCGCTTTGAGCCGGCACATGTAAGTAGTGCGAACACTTCGGCAGGTCGCGCACGGCCGTGAGCAGATCGTTGGTCATATCCTTGGGGTAATTGGTCACGAATTTCAAACGCACGATCCCGTCGATTTCGTGCAGTTGATACAGCAAGTCCGCAAGACGCGTGGTACGCCCCCCTGATCGATGGCAATAGCTATTGACCGTCTGCCCCAACAGGACAATTTCCTTGCAACCCTGATCGGCCAGGACGCGGGCCTCCGCAATAATCTGCTCCGGCGGCCGTCCCTGTTCAGGGCCGCGGACCATGGGAACGATGCAGTAGGTACAGAACTTATCGCAACCAATTTGAATCCTCAGATAGGCCTGAAATGGCGTGGGACGCATTTCCGGATCCCGCAGCGGATCAAATGTCTCGTGGCTGCGTTTAATCTCGTCCACCGATCCATCGCGCCGGCCGAGACCGACCTGCAGCCGCGGCCCCGGTCGCCGCCGAACCTCGTCGATCAACGCCGGCACGGACTGCAATTGCCCCGGCCCCACGACCAAGTCGACATAAGGAGCCCGCTCAAAGATCAATCGCTGATCCTTCTGAGCCATGCACCCCAGCACGCCAATCACCTTTTCGGGATGCTGCTTCTTCAGACGGCGCAAGCGGCCCAACGCGCTATAAATCTTGTCCTCGGCATGCTGCCGCACGCTGCATGTATTGAAGAGAATCGCATCCGCCTCACGCAGATCGTCCGTCAATTGGTAGCCGCGCTGCCTCAAGCTGGCTACCACCATCTCGCTGTCCAGCACGTTCATCTGGCAGCCTACGGTCTCGATATAGAGTTTATTCGACATTATCACCGTGCATTTCGTCGTTGCATCATTCGCAACTGTGTACTTGCAACTGCTCATCAAACTCGTCGGGACGGGCCGGTCCCATATTTACGCCACGTCGCGCTGCGCATTGGAACGCGGCGGCGGGTTACGGGCCTCCCCCGAGGCGGCCTTGGGCCGCCGACGCGACTGCTGTTGCTCCTGCAAGACCTGCTGCTGCAACTCTTGCATCACAACCCCGCGACGATGTCGCATGAGCCGAACCAGGGAAACCACCGCGACGTAGGCCGCCCCCCCCCACAGACCCCACTCCCAGACTTCCATGCCCAACATCGTGCACCTCCTGGCGTCCATCTTGGCACCATGCCATCACCCAGCCGCTACCTGGGCCGGCCCCATTCTATCAACTACCGCAACCGGCGGGGGAGAGGAATTCAAGCCGATCCCAGGCGGTCCCCCACGCGAATGGGATATCCTCGCAGGAATTCGGACGCCGATAGGACTTTTTTTCCCGCCGGTTGGATCCGATCCAGCCGGACCGCGCCGTCCGACGTCGCCACTAGCATCTGCTGACCATCCGAGGCCACAACCTGGCCAGGTTCTCCCGGTCCCGGCGGCCGTGAGACGAGCGTTGCCCGATCGAGAACGAGTCGCACCGATGGTCCGCCCGAACGCTGCCAGAATGTGTACGTGCCCGGCCACGGCTGAAACGCCCGTATCTGGTTGACGACTTCCTGGGCGCGGCGTGTCCAGTCCACAAGACCATCCAGTTTCTTTAATCGGCGCGCCGGGGTGGCTTGGCTGGAGTCCTGTGGCACACCGATCGCGGACTGGCCGTCCCATGCCGAAAGACGACGCAGGGCCTCGTCCACCGCCTCGACGCCCAACACGGCCAAGCGAACCTCGAGCTCCTCCGCCGTTTCCTGGGGATCAATGGTCACGTGCCGCACTGCCAGGATCGGTCCAGCATCGAGCCGGGGTGTCATGTGGATCACCGAAACACCCGTATGGCCCAAACCGTCGTAGAGGGTCCACTGTACCGGCGCCGCTCCGCGATATTGGGGGAGCAGTGAACCATGTAAATTGATTCCTCCAAGACGGGCTAAAGCCAAGGTGTCCCCGGCGAGAATCTGCCCATAGTCGCAAACCACGAATAAGTCGGCAGCCAAGCCGGTGAGCAGGCCTTGCGCAGTCGCTGCGTTGACATTGGCTGGCGTCCACACGGTCAGTTGGTGTTCGTCGGCAACCTGTCGCATCGGATTCGGCGGCAACGCCGCGCGGCGCCCGGGAGCCGCCACCTCGGGACGTGTCACCAGCCCCAGCACTTGATGCGTAGAGGCCAACAACCAGCGCAGCGTGGGGACGGCAAAGCCGCCCGTTCCCATCATGACCACCCGCATCACGCAGATCTCCTATCGCTCGCCGTCCTTGGGGAAGCCGTTTCGCATGGGCGGAGCACGACCCGCCATCATCGACCTAAAAACGCCCCACCGGATAACTCTCCGAAGGAAGTTGTCCGGGCAAATAGGGAGTCCGTGTTAGCCCCAAGCTTGGCCACAATCGTACCACAACATTGCGAGGTGCCAAACATTTCGGGATACGACACATTTTCTAGGGGACGCTCGTTCCCAGGCGAAGCACGTGTATAGCGCGTCAGCGGTGCGTGGATGGCATTTCATCAACCGGCACGCGCTCGCGTCCGGTTAGCGGTTCGGAAATGGTCGCGCCGGAGAACCGGGGGCTAGTACCACGAGCCGGAAATGCTTTTCCATTCGATCACCCTCAGTCACCCTCAACCATCCTCAAACAACCTTGATCGCCCTCAAGCGCCCTCAAACACCCTATCTGGCTCCCTCCC
>SXHS01000282.1 GCA_005773145.1 Planctomycetaceae bacterium
CATAGCGAAAAGCACTCGTGAACGATGCATCGCATCAGGCCGCAGTATCGAAACGGCTGATACAATCCCTCCCAGCAAACTCCGGGCCCCCCCCGCCTCCGTCGTCGCGACGACGCCCCCCTGCGCACGGAATGACCTACATTTGCACGGACTCACCGCGGGACCCCGCCATGCGTCCGCCACCGTCGCGCGTGGCCCATGCCGACCGCGGGCAACCGATTGCATTTTCCATGGGGCCGATCGCGCGATGTGGCGCTAAGGCCGGTCCGACCCGGGAGGGATTACGAATGTTTGACGTCAACACACAAACCAACGATGTGTTTGCCCTGACCGACGCCTTGGCGGCGTTGGGGGACCTCGAGGCCAACAACTCGCAGGCCATTCTCAAGCAACGATCGAGCGAGCGCATGGTGATTCGCACACGAGTGCGACTGCAGCCCGGAAATTCTAGTCAGCGACACACGGATGCCATCGATGGCCTGACCGGAGATATTTCCAACGGTGGCACGCTCGTGTTGCTCCCCCGACCAGTGCTGGCGGGTGACACATTTTGGGTTACGTTCTCGAACGAGCATGTGTCGATTGGTTCGTTACTGGCTCGCTGCACGCGCTGTCGCATGGTTCGCGAGGACACCTTTGAAATCGGCTTACGATTTTTCCACGACATCGATCTGGCCAGTGCGGCCAATCGATAGTCAGCGGCCCAGGAAATGACGTGTGTCGCCTGGACCACAAAACGAGTGCCAAGGACCGTTGACGCTGCAACAACATTGAGAGTGCCATGGTTCAAAGTTCCCATCCATCCCAAGATTCCACGGCCAACCCGCAGCGCGTAGGCGAGCCGGCGGCGGAGCAGACGCCCATCGTCACGGCGTTGCGCGCGGCGGCCGAGCAGGCCTCCAGCAAGCAGGACTTCTACCGCACGGCCTTGCGAAAGCTGGCCACCCATTTCGACGCCCCGTTTGCCTTGATGAATCTGGACAGTCCGTCGGGGACGATGGATGACTGTGTCTCACACCATGCGTCGGCCGACGAGCGTTGGAAACCGCTCTGCTCGGGCATGCTGCTGGACGCCCGCTATCGCAATCTGTCCGTGGCCAAACTCTACGACTCCATCGCCCTGAACAAGAGCTTTGCGGCACTAGCCGCGCCGGTCGGTGAGGATGCCCGTTCGACCATTGGGTCGCTGCTGGTGGTCACCCAGACCACCGACAAAAACTCGGCGCAGGCCCAGTTGACGGAGTTTCAGACCTTGGTGGCGTTGGCGGGAACCTTGGCCGCCAGCATTCAACGCAAGTCGGAAGCGGACACATCCTCTTCCGCGTCCAACGGCTCGGCCGGCTGGTCGGGCTTAACCAAAGTTGCCGAACATCAAAGCGTGTACGAGCTGGCTTTTGCCCTGGTCAACGGCCTGAAGTCCCGCGTCGGTTGTGACCAGGTCAGTCTTGGGTTGGTCCATCAGCAGCACTTACGGGTGCTATGCATCTCGGGACTCGACGACCTCTATCCGCGGACCCCTGGCAGTCGCTTGATCCATCACGCGATGGAGGAGTGCTTGGATGCTGGGGAGATGGTGTGCTACCAGCTCGAATCCGACCAGCTCGCGAATCCCGTGTCGACGAGGCACCTGTTACACAAACAATGGCACCACGCCACCGGCAATTCCTGTGTGGCCACCGTTCCCTTGGAGCAACAGGGCCAACGTGTGGCGATACTGAGTCTGCGTCGCGGCGCCAATCGGCCCTTTCGAGCGGACGAACTGCAGCGGATCCAGCAGACGGTCCTGCCACTGGTCCCTGGGCTGCTTCTCTTGGCCCGTGCCGGCCGTGGATTGCATCAGCACTTGATGGACAGTGCACGAACTTCCATCGCCCGCTGGATCAGTCCGAACCACCGGGTGCGGCGTGCGGTGGCCGCGACCGTCGGCGTGTTGAGTCTATGGTGTCTGCTGGGGACCACCACGCACCACGTCACGGTTCCTTGCGAAGTCGTACCGCGTCACCTACGGCAGATCGCCGCGCCATTTGAGGCCCGCATCATGGCGGCCCACGTGCGGCCGGGGGATCGCGTCGAGGCGGGCCAATTGCTTTTGGAACTCGATACACGTGAGTTGGAGCTGAAACGAGCACAATTGAAGTCACAGCAGAGCATCGCCGGGTTGGAGATGACGCGAGCCTTGCAATCGCATCAACATGCACCCGCGGCCCAGGCTGCCGCGCGTGCAAGGATGGCGTCGAGCGAGCTGGCGGTCGTCGAGGGGCGTATCGCCGCCGCAAGAATTTGCGCGCCGACGACCGGATACCTGCTGCTCGGGGATGTCGTGCCGCGGGTTGACGAGATCGTCCCGATGGGCGAGCCGTTGGTGCAGCTCGCTCCCGCGGACGATATGCAAATCGAGTTGCACGCACCAGAATTTTCCGCCACCTACTTGCAAGCCGGACAGGTGGTCGAGTTTACCACCAATGCGAGACCGGACCAGCAGCACCGCTGTCATTTGCACCGTGTGGAGGTTGCGGCGGAGATCATCCAGGGAAAAAATGTTTTTGTGGCCGAGGCCAATCTGCAAGCCACGCCCGAGTGGCTGCGCACGGGCATGACCGGCGTGGCTCGCGTGGATGCCGGCCGGCAGCCGATTTGGTGGGTCGGCCTGCATCGCTTGATTGATTCGATTCGCCTGCAGCTGTGGAAACTATGAGCACTGCACCAACGTCTCCCGCCGCTCCCGAAAGCCAGAGCCTGAGCCAGCGTCTGCGCCAGGTCCATATCGGAACGCGTCATGAACTCGAAATCAGCCGGCATGTGATGCGCGGACGGGCGGCATACGTCGTTCATGACCCGGTAACCTTCCGCGCGCACCAGTTGAGCGCTCGTGACTACCAAATCTTCGTTTCTCTGGATGACAATCGGCCACTAGCTGACACTTTTGCTCAACTGGTGGAACGAGGCGTTCTGCACATCGAGCACGAAGACGAATTTTACCAATACATCCTGCAACTCAATCAGATCGGCTTGCTGAATCTCCCCGTGACCGATGGCAAGGCCCTATACGCGCGATTCGAGAGAAAGCGCAAATCACAGTTACAGAGTGCGGTCCGCGGGTTTCTGTTTCTGCGAGTACCGCTGTGGAATCCTGACGGATTCTTGAATCGTACTCGATCGTGGTTCGCACCGCTGTTTTCGACACGCGCCTTTGCGCTGTGGTCACTGGGCGTACTGATATCACTGGTCATCATCAGCCTGCAATGGCGGTCGTTCTGCGATCCACTCGGGACGATGCTGGCGTTCCAAAACCTCCCCTTGCTCTGGACCCTATTGGTAGGCCTGAAGATCATCCACGAATTTGGCCATGCCTACGCCTGCAAGCATTTTGGCGGCAAGGTTCCCGAGATGGGGGCGTACTTCATCATGTTCACGCCATGTGCCTATCTGGATGCTACGGCCGCTTGGGGTTTTCCCAGCCGACGTCAACGCATCGTGGTGTCACTGGCCGGCATGTACTTCGAATCGATCATCGCCATGGTGGCCTTATTGGTCTGGGCCATGACAGGGCCTACGTTCTTGCACTCCATGGCCCAGTATGTGGTCGTCCTCTCCACGGTGGTGACCATCGGGTTCAATGTGAATCCTTTGATGAAATACGACGGCTACTTTGTGCTCTGCGATCTGGTCAACGTCCCCAATCTGCGTGCGGTGGCCGGTCAGCAATTGCAGGTCTTCACCAAAGAATGGCTCTTCGGACTGAAGACTCGGCACGTGGCCCGAACGACTGCTTCTCGCATTGGCCTGGCGACTTTCGGCCTGATCAGTGCCGGCTACAAGTGGCTGGTCTTGGTCGGCATTGGCATGTTGATCGCCTACAAGATTCCGGTGGTTGGACTGGTAGCCGCCTCGGTCTTCATCGGCACGAGCCTCTGGAAATCACTGCGGCAGCTGCACCACTACGTTTGGAGATCCGAAGAACTTGCCTCGGTCCGACGCCGCGCCGTGTGGGTCACCTCAGGATTGCTGGCCGCAGCAACTGCCGGTCTGCTGCTTCTCCCCGCACCCGGATCGCTGCAAACGATGGGGGTAGTGGGGCGGGAGGCGGATCGCGTCGTGCGTGCCCAAGCGGCTGGCTTTCTACAACGAACCCAAATCGAAGTGGGCCAGCCCGTGGCGGCCGGGGATGTCCTGTGCCAGCTCACCAATCTCGACATGGAAGAAGCCGTTCGGAAGAAACAGACTGACATCGAGGACTGGACCGTCCAACTGCATTGGCAACTGACCCACGACCCCGTCGCTGCGTCTGAAATCCAGCAACAACTGGCCCAGGCCGACCGAGACTTGCGGCACCTGCGCGACCGTCAGTCAGAATTGTTGGTCGTCGCCCCGATCACCGGCAACTTGGCCAGCCTTTCCGATTCCCACGATGACGGACGTTTCGTGAACAAGGGAGAGCCGCTGGGGCTGGTGAGCGCCGGGCCGTGGATCGTCAAGGCGTTGGCCAGCGAAGAAACCATGTCGGATTGGCATCCGCGGATCGGCGACCATGTCGAAGTGCGATTGGCTGGCCAGGCGGGGCACACCATGTCGGGACGGGTGGTCCAAGTCGCCCAAGCCGGTTCCCATACCATACAAGAGACCGCTCTGACGCATTTGGCGGGCGGGGATATCGTGGTTCACAACACCGAAGGCGAATCGCAACACCCGTACTTCCAAATCAAGATTGTCATCGACGAGGTCGACGCCCAACACGTGCGCCATGGCATGTTGGCCTATGCTACGTTCCGTGGCCAACGACAAACGCTCGCGCAACACCTGGTCCGACGCACGCTTCAGTTCGTCAATGGACTGCGCGTCGCCGGCTGATCAAGTAAGACCGCCTGCAAATCGCCCAATGCAAAAGGTTTCGCCAGGATGGCTGATACGCCGGCCTGACGCAGCGCGGCTACCTCATCCCATCGCGGGAACGCCACGACCGCGATCCGCAACGCGGAGGCGTAACGAGCCCCCAACCGCTGCCACTCGGCGAAGATAGTTTGCGGGGCGTACTCCCAACGGGCCAAGTCCCACACGATGGCCCCAGCCGGTAATAACGCGGGCTGTTCGCTTCGCCATTGGCAGGGCGTGTACCCCAGATGCAAGCAAGCCTCTTCCAGCATGCGAGCCGTTCCCGCATCCCCAGCTCGGATCAACACCAGTGGATCGTCGCCGATCGGCCGCTCCGCGCAGGTATCGCTGGTCCCATCCGGCAGCAGCGCACCGGGCAGGCATTCCGTTGATCCAGCATCGCCGAGGTCCGCAGCACCCAGCGGCGACAACGGGCTGGCCCATTGATGCCAATAGATTCTCTGTAAACCAGGAAGGGGCCGTCCGGAGCGGATTTCCCCCTCGCACCAACTGCCCAGCAACTGCACACTGGCCGATGATGGCAACCGATCCGCAAGTCGCGCGGTATCCTCACGCGTTAACATACCCGGCCGCTCCGTAGCCAAGACGATGAGCCGAGGAACCAGGTCCGGATCGTCCTCCAGGTGCTCGAGCGCGTGGGAGATACTTGGGCAGATCACCATCTTGCTGCGGGCCTGCAGTTCACGAACTGCAGCACGAAACTCAGGCCATTGCACGTTGCCGATCCAAAGGGAGCTTGGCTGTAAGGTGGAGATCATCTCGCGCTCACCGTGTTCATTGCCCGCAGTACCAAGTGTATCGGTCGCATTCTAGCAGACGGTCCTAGTTGTTTTGCTCAGCTAGCACGAATTCGTCGAGTTGATAGCAACTCCGACGGAGAAGCAAGCTAGTCCACACGTCCAGACTGTATTTTTGAGTTGTGCTACTGGGTAAGTGGCCGCGAGCATCTTGCCTGCCGATGCTGGCATAATGCGAGAATCATTATAGGCTGGAAGCCGATGCCACCCCTCACAGGCTAGTGCCCTGACCCGGATTATTGACCGCTAAGGCGCCAAGAACGCCAAGTGTCAATGCGATCACTGCGAAGTTGCCGTTTTCCTGTGTCCTCGGTCCACTTTCGGTTGCCTAACGCCCGCCTCAAATCTCAAATCTCAAATTTGAGCACGCGAATCTTGGGCCCGGTTGAGCGCTGCGTCTGGCGCGGTCAGGTGGCAATCGCACGGCACAGCGCTGGGCATGCCGCCAGCAATGCCAGCAAACTTTTGCCAGCACGAGCCCCCAAGTACGCCCGCTCAAAATCATCTTGACATGAAACGGCAAATGGCCAATATTCGTCGTTCCGGAAATGGCCGGTCGGGCAATTGGCAGGTTACGCTTTCGCCTAAGTGCCGGTGGCCGCTTTCCACGTACGCAGTAACCCAATGATTGGGTTGGACCAGGCACTGGGACATCAAGCCATTTTCCCATGCACGGTTCTCAGGCAAGGAGGCCTTGGGATCATGTCGTATTACGCGTTTGGGCCAGGTGGCGTCTGTCTACGCGAGGTATTTCCGCGGGCGCGCTTCCTGGGGGCCCAGGACATACAGGTATCATCCTGCACGAGCGACTGGCGAGTCTGTCGGCCGGGCGATTTGTTTGTCGCGTTGGTGGACGGCGACGGCGACGGGCACGACGAAGTGCCCCACGCGATCGAACAGGGCGCGGCGGCCGTCTTGTCGGAGCGCCCACTCCCCTGGCAGATTCCCACGTGCGTGGTGGACGATACACGTCTTGGGTTGGGGCGAGTCTGTCACGCGCTGGCCGGACATCCCAGCCAACAACTGAGCGTGATCGGCATTACAGGAACTTACGGCAAAACCACGACCGGAACTCTGGTCGCAGCAGTACTTGAGGCAGCCGGTCGACGCGCCGGCTTCATGAGCTCGCTCGGGTATACCGATGGCGTTGAGAGCAGTCCGATATCTTCGTCGACCCCCACCGCGCCGGAATTCGCCCATTGGCTCCAACGCATGGTTGCACATCACTGCGACCACGCGATTGTCGAGCTGTCGAGCCAAGCCCTGGCAGAGCGCCGAGCAGCCGGTTTATCGGTCGACATCGCCATCCTCACCAACATACGCCGAGCCCACTTGGATCTTCACGGATCCACGCTGAATTATCGCTCCGCGAAAGCCCGCCTATTTCAGCAGCTCAAACCATCCGGTGTTGCCATCATCAATGCCGATGACCCCGATAGCAAATTCCTTCTGACGGAACTCGAGCGACCGGTCATTACTGTGGGCGTTGCCTCACCGGCGGAAGTCACCGCCACTCCGTTGGAGAGCCATCGCAGTGAGCAGACATTCCTGATCACGGCCGGCAATGACTCAATGCCCCTGCGAACCTCGCTGGTCGCAGATTTCCAAATCATGGATTTCCTAGCCGCAACCGCTGCGGGACTGGTACTGGGGATTGATCTGCCGACCATCGTACGCGGATTGGAGTCGGTGTCACGCATCCCTGGCCGCTTGGAACGCGTGGAGTGTGGCCAGGCGTTTGGCGTGTTCGTGGATCAGACGCCGACACCCGAGGCCCTGGCGACGGTGTTGAAATCATTACGGCCATTGACACCGGGTCGATTGATTTGCGTATTCGGCACGGCCGGAGAACGGGACCGCGACAGTCGGCCCCAATGGGGACGAGTTGCCGAAAGAAGTGCAGACGTTCCCGTCATTACCACTCACGACCCAGGCCACGAAGCGCCCCTGCGCATCGCGCATGACATCTTGGATGGATGTCGCAATCCCGGCAAACCTCATCTGATTGCCAATCGCACCAAGGCCATTGAATGGGCCCTACAGATCGCACGTCCCGGCGATACGGTCCTGATTGCCGGTAAGGCACCTCAAGGGGGCCAATTGATTGGGGATGAAACCGTTCCGTTTGATGACGCTGATGTCGCCAGATCCTGTCTGTACCAACCCATATGAATGATCTTTGCATCCGAGACTTGGCCCACGTGGTACGCGGACGATTGCGTCTGGCGGACATGCCCCCATTAGGCGGGGAATGGGAGCCGATACAACGGATTGTTCTCGACTTGGAGCAAGTCGGCCCGGGGGACGTCGCCGTTCTGGGCGGCCAGGATGCAGAAACCAACCTCACAACGGCACCGGGGGACTCCGGGTGGGTTGAAGAGGCGTATCTGCGCGGCGCCCTGGGAATCGTGACGGCGGGACGCCCCATTGAACCATGGGCCGGTCGGTTCAGTGTCAACGTCAAGAACACCAAACTCGCCGTACGACGACTAGCCGCCTGGGCTCGGCGTCGATTCAATGGCATGTTGACCATCGTCCTCGAGTCCCAGGCCCATACGCCCATCGGCCCCACCATCGATCAGCACTTGTGCCGCGATGGGTTTGTAAAGGGATCCTGGACAATGGCCACGGAATGGCTGGACGTGGCATCCGCGCTGCTTAGGCTGTCGACTCGAGACCGCTACGCCATCATCTCAGTTACCGGCAAGAAACGAAGCGTGATTGCCGCATGTGCCGATCTATTTGCTCCGCATGTAGCCGTGATGACTCAGCAATCGTGCGGTCGCCCCGGCTTGTCTGCGGCCGAGTCCGCGATCGTGGCCGCATTGCCCGATCACGGCTGGGTTGTGGTTCCCGCCGATCGTCCGATCGCGGAGTCGCCAATGCCTCAGGAACAATGGGTTCGAGTCATGCCGGGTGAACTTGTCGCCACGGTTGGCAGTCTGATGTCCGGCTGGGGTGCCAACTCCGAGGACCTGCCAGAAACACCCAACACGTCTGGCGAGTGGAGCCTCTTCACGGATGCCGTGAACTCATGGGACGCGCGCGAACACCGCTTCTTGACTCAACGCAGAAAAAAGTAAAAACGGACGTAACGAAAACGAAAGCGAAAACAAAAACGTACATGTGTGGGCTTCACTGCTTAGGTTGGCATTGCAAAATGCCAACATTACCCCCTCCTGGGTAGGAGCCTCGTATTATCGGGCCCGCGGTATCTGGGTCACCGCTCCGATAGTTGCTCGCAGTGAAGCCTAAGGACTGGGGGCTGGAGCAGCGAAACAAACAGCTGCTCCAGCCACCCAGGGATATTTGGCGAGAGATCCTCGACGGTTCAGTACCGTACCGAGGCCTGCTGTATCGAGCCGCGTCGCGAAGATGGTCGCTGGGCCCCTCGCAGGACATTGAAGGACGATACTGGAGGCCGGACCGACGCGGCACCGGGCAAGCGTCGCGTCGGGGTTGGCATCCTCTCAGGAGCCTCTTCACGAACATCATCCTCTTCGGGTAGGGCGGAATCCCCCGGCCCAATCACCTCGACATCCTCCTCGGGTTCCAACAGCGGCGCCCGCTGCATGGGCCCCATCACACCTGGCACCGGGGAAGAGTCCGGGGGCCCGGGAACCCGCGGTGCCAGCAGATCCGTCTCCATCGGCACCGGTTCGGGCCGCACGGAATCCAATGGACCACCCAACGCAGGCCCCTCGATGATCGATTCCATGCTGGGCGTCTGCCTGGGATCGTGGCCCTCCTCGCCGCTAAACACAATCGATTCCCTGCGGGCGAAAACGGGACGAGTGGGGACCGGATGGTATTTGGACTCTGTGACAAACGTGGCCTGTTCGTTTTCAACCACCGGAGCGGCCGGCGGACCAAAGAAATCTCGCAGTCGGCGCGAGCAACCCACATCCGTTGCGCAACAACCGATGCAGCCCGAGCCGCAATCGTTAGACATGCAACCGATCGGCTGACAACAACCAGCGCACCCAACCAGCACAAACCCAATAAAGAATGCCCCTAGCAGTGGGCTCACTGTCGGCGAACCAACGATTGTTGCAAGAAAGCTGGCCCGCAGCCGATGGTTCATAGTGGTCTCCGCAGCCGGTCGCCCATTCGCCCGTTGAGTGGCCGACCGTACGGCGCGATGGTAGCACGGCGCGATGGTAGCATCCGCGCAGTCGTTACATATTGACGCAGCCGTTGTATCGGTCTGGGAGCCAACCAACTTGAGAGTTTAGTGGGATCTGTTTGTAGGCCTGTCGGTAGCCGCTTACAGGTCGTCGCCACCCTCAACGATCGAATCTGATGGTCGCGACCGGCCACGTTTCCCAGATGGCCCGAAGGCGAGTCGCAAGAGTTGCATGGCCAAAAATAGTGCTAGTATCGCCAGCAAATAGACCGGCCAATTTCGCAACGAGAACCATACACGCCATCCCGGCGGCTCGGGAGCGATTTCGTCGGAAACGCCGGAAAATAACACATCCAGAACGCCAACCAACAGCATCACTCCCATAGTGGCCATGATGACAAAGCAGCCCGTGGCAGCCATCATTCCCTTAAACGTATCCTCTTCAGTTGGTGTATCGACCGTCAATCGAATGGCCCGCCCTCGTCGCAGGCTGTCTGGTATCGCCTCGGCCATTTCCAAAACACGACAAGCATTCTCCCAAGTCACCGGCCGACCCTGCGACACAGGCGGGTTCGACTGCGAGTTCGGTCCGATCTCCAGCAGTGATTTAGGCGGAGTCGTTGGGAGCTGGCGGTCGAGTGTAAAACGTGGGTGATCTGCAATCGACCAAGTGTCCACCTCGAGCAGACCCGCTGGCATGGTCTGAATTTTCCAGGGTTGCGGATAGTCATCGAGGCAGATGGTGGCGATGCCACGCGATCCATGCAGGGACAAACGGGCCGCCTCAGGAAACTCAAAGGTCGCGACCGACCAGCGAACGGGGATCGCCATGGAAGTCCCCAGGTTGGCCGTCACGCGAAAGTCGCCGTCTTGTGCCAGGTCCGCCCCAAAGGCTGCCACCTGGGTGAGCGGCCCCAGGATTTGGGTGACCAACATACCGTCCTGAGCCAATTGCTCCAACACGGCCATCCGGTCCAAGGTCAAGAGTCGACGCTCGAACACCACTTGGCGAATCGGTCCCAAGGGGGACGACTCGGCCTCGATCACCAACCGCTGGCACTCGCCCAAGGCCGGGTGGTAGAGCCCCGGTACAAACGACTGCAGCTGGGCACCCGTGTCTCGATGGATCATATCCAACTCAAAAGCAACAATCGCCTCGCAGGCAGACTGCTGCAAGAGTAGCCGGCCACCACCCTGCACCAGCTGTCGAAGCTGGTCGGCACGCAGATCTCGGCTGCGAGAGCGGGCCACGATAATCACGTCGAGGTCCTCGCGATGCAGCAATTCCGTCCAATCGGCGACCACCACATCCGGCCCCAGCAAGGGAGCCAGCGCGGGGCCAAGTTCTGCGGCGACGGCCACACAGGATCCCGGGCCGTTCGCCAGAAACTCGACCAGAGGACGCAACTGTGGATCATCCCCCAGCAGTCCGACTCGTATCGCTCGGGCGGATTTACTTGTAGATGGGTTCATAGGAGGATTCTGCAACATAGCCGGCGCCCGACCCGCGTCCGGCACGCGGTTACCCCGAGCAACGACGGAATGGGTAGGGGCATTCTAACGGACTCTAGTGTGTGGCGGCGGTCCCACTACCACCCCCGAGCCTCCGTCCCGAACGTTTAGCGGGGACAGCCAGGGCATAGGTCCGATAAACGTGTCCGGTAAACGGGCAAGAACCGCATCTACGGGCTGGGTGGTACAGGGGCTACATCCGGCATAGATGCTAAAAAGAACAACGGTCGCACCTTCCGCATGCCCCACATCCCAGCGCGGCTTCCATGTGGAAAAAGGTCAACATTTTTTTGCTAGTCCGGTTGGGATTGGTGCTATAAATTAAACGTAGTAAAATGAGGTCTGAGACAATCGCCATGCACACGTGTACAATCGGCAACTTGGTGGATCATTCCCGGCCCCAGCACGACTTGGGCCAGGGTCCCCCTGCCCACTTGAGGTGGGTGGTTCGCATCATCGCCGTCAGCGCGTTGGCGATTGCCGGTCACCTTGCTTGGGTGGCCATGCTAACGGGCAACACCGTAGGTTGCGGATCCGAGGGTCTGTTTGATTGCGGGGAGGTCCTGTCCAGCCGTTGGTCGAAGTGGATGGGCTTGCCGGTCAGCCTACCGGCCGCGGCGTGGTATGCCAGTCTCGTGGTGACGACGGCCTTCGTCGGCCCGCGCGTTCCACAGCGAGTACGACAGACGGCGTGGTTGTTATCGACCGTGATGATGCTGACCGCCGGCCTGTCGGCGATGTGGTTCATTGGCCTGCAGGCCTTCGTGGTGGGGAAATTCTGCGTTTATTGTCTATTTGTGCACGCAGCGGGGCTCGTTCTGGCTGCCTTGGCCCTTTGTTATGGCGCAGCCACCTGGGCCGGACGACTGCAGCGAGGGGCGTTGGCGATGCTCGGAGCCAGCGTCCTAATCCTGGGGCAAGTTTTGGTGGCCCCGCCCCCCACATACGTGGTGGATGCTTACGACAATGAGTACATGGAATCCAACGGGGATCCGCTTGTATTGGACTTGGTGGACACGGTCCCCCCTTCCAGCGGTGCGGACGCCGGGTTGACGACTACGAACGTGCCAACGGTAGACCCTGAGGTGGAAGCCGCCACGGCCACAACGCCAATTCCCAGTCTGAGTCCCGTGCCGGGCGAATCAAATGCGGACGATGCTCAGCCGGATGCATCGGCCGAGAAATCGAAGACGACGCCCACCGCGCCGGCTGCTGTCGATACGCCGGCGACTGCGGGGGGCGATTCTAAGACCACCGGAACTAAAACGGCGGAGAAACCACGGGAACGAATCGTGAGTTTTCTCGGTGGTCGAGCAAAACTCGACGCGTACCAACGCCCAGTGATCGGATCCATGGACGCGCCTCATATTTTGGTGGAACTATTCGACTACACCTGCCCACACTGCCGGCGGCTCCACGGGCAACTACAAAGCGCGCACAAGCGATATGGGGATCAGGTGGCGATCGTATTGCTTCACCTGCCACTTGATGCACGTTGCAATCGGTCCATCGGTCAAACGAACGCCCAACATGCTCAAGCCTGCGACTTGACTCGTTGTGCCATCGCCGTCTGGCGGAGCCAACCGGCCGTGTTCGAACAGTATCACGACTGGATGTTCGCATCCCCCTCGGCGCGGTCCGCGAGCGAGGCGCGAGCCGAAGCAGCGCGATTGATCGGGGCCGATGTTCTGAAAAAGGCACTAGACGAACCGGTCATCGGCAAGCTCATTTCTCAGCATGTCTCGGTCTACGAGCAGGCCCAAAAAGGGGCGATCCCCAAGTTGATGTTTCCTCGCGTCACGCTGCGCGGGGAACCCAATACCGAGGCCGATCTCTTTCGCCTGCTGGAGAAAGAGCTGAAGATTGAACCCGTCACCGCGAAGGTGTCGCAGTCTCGTTAACGGCATCAGTCCGAATCCGTTCCGGCCATTCTGTCACGGAACTTCATTGTTTGTCCCTCGTTCTCAGGCAAAACGCTCGTGGCACCGCAAAATTCGGGCTAGGCTCCGAAGCGGCCACAATTGGGGGCGATTCCCGTCGTAACCCAAAGCGTTAGCGAGGGACTGTCGCGAGGGCCGTTCGCGAGGAAATGGAGGATGCTCGCGTCATTCATCACCCGCCTTGGGCGACCGACGTGGCAGATATCCCTCGCTGACGCTTCGGGTTACGGGTTGATTTCCTCGAGAAAATGGCCGATCGCTTCGAGCCGTGCGCAGCTTCACAACTCGGGCACTGGGGCACGGGCGGACAAGCCGCCCGTGGCACCGGAATGGTGTGGTACGATGCCGGCCATCGAACCTACGTTGAACCCATTGCAACAGCATCTACAAGGGGTATTGAAATGCAAC
>SXHS01000283.1 GCA_005773145.1 Planctomycetaceae bacterium
AGTCGGCCCACGAGGGGTTCTATCACATCGATAGCATCGAAGGACAATGGAATCGGGGACGCGTTGAGAATCCCAACCTGGGATACAAGCTGCGCTACAAGGAAGGCTATTTCCCAGTTCCTCCGCACGACCAGTTCATGGACATCCGCAATGAGATGATGCAGACCATGATCGATAGCGGTTTGGACGTCGAGACCCAGCACCACGAAGTGGGCACGGCCGGCCAATCGGAAATCGATCTGCGGTTCCAAGAGCTCGTGCGCATGGCCGATTCGATGCTGATGTACAAGTACATCATCAAGAACGTGGCCCGTCGCCACAACAAGACCGTGACCTTCATGCCCAAGCCGTTGTTTGGCGACAATGGATCCGGCATGCACACACACTTGTCGCTTTGGAAGGGGAGCCAGCCGCTGTTTGCCGGCAATAGCTACGCCGGACTCAGCGATATGGCGCTGCACGCGATTGGCGGTTTGTTGCGGCACGCACCGGCCATCTTGGCCTTTTCCAACCCGACCACCAACAGCTACAAGCGGTTGGTGCCGGGTTATGAAGCGCCCGTGAACCTGGCCTACTCGCAGCGTAACCGGTCAGCGGCCTGCCGCATTCCGATGTACAGCCCAAGTCCGAAGGCGAAGCGAGTTGAGTTCCGCTGCCCGGATCCGAGCTGCAATCCGTACTTGGCGTTTGCCGCCATCCTGATGGCCGCCTTGGACGGGATTCAGAATAAGATCCATCCCGGCGCGCCGTTGGACAAGGATATCTACGACCTGCCCCCCGAGGAGGCAGCTGCGGTTCCCAAGACACCGGGGTCCCTCGACGAGGCCTTGGATGCGCTTGAGAAGGATCATGAGTTCCTGCTGCGCGGGGACGTCTTCACCAAAGACGTGGTCGATACTTGGATCCACTACAAGCGAAAGCACGAAGTGGATGCGCTGCGTCTGCGGCCCCATCCCTACGAGTTCTGCTTGTACTACGATATCTAGTCCCAAGATAGACGTCGGACACAACATCGGGAGTCCCCTCCCCCTGCTCGGGGGGAGGGGCAACGCCGTCACGGACGCTATCGTAAAAACGGCGTTCCCTCCCTTTCTAGCCCGCGCGATTCGCTGCGGTCCTCACAATCGGTATCGCTTGTCCTGGCCGGTATCCCCTGGGCGGGCCCTGAAAAATCGGATTAGCCGACGAGCCAACCGTGACCTACGCTTCATTCGGGTAACGCTCTGTCAGGACGCTTGGGCGATGCCGCTTTGACAGAAACACGAGGGGCAGACGATGGCCAGTACCGACGATTCGTATTCGTTTCAGCAGCAGCCGACCGGTGAGTTTTCTGTACGCATGCTGGACGACCGTCGACAATCGATGCGTTTTCCCAAAGAGCCCGAGGCAGATTTTGCCACGATCTGGTTTCCGCCATCCATGGAAATGATCGCTGAAGTTCATGATGAGTCCCTGGGCGGACTTGGCCTATTGGTTCCGGATGCCGCCCGCTTCTATTTGGAGCAAGAGGTTGGCATGGTCTACTCGGGTGACCTCATGAAGGCCGTTGTGCGTCACATTGAGTCGCGAGCCGATGGACGCTACCTGATCGGCTTTTCATGTGAATCGGTGGGTGGCTAACCAGCCCGTGGCATAGGCTTCCAGCCTGTGGTGATCCACCGAAAACCTTCATCGGCAGGCAAGATGCCTGTGAACACAGCTCGATCGGCCACAGCTACCAGATCTGTCCACCTGGATACCAGGGGAAATAGCTGGCGCGGCGGCCGCCGAAATGGACTTCGATGCCGGCCGACAGCGAAACATTGTGCATGGTATCCAGGCCCGCCGCCGCGAAGGCCAGATTGTCCGTGGCATCCAATCGCCAAGCCAGCCAAGGAGTGGATTGGTACTTGAGCCCAACGCCTAAGGGCATCTCGAACAGGATTTCGTTATAGCGATTCTGTCTAGCATCCGTGAATCGAAAACTGGCCAACCCTAGGCCCGCCTGCGCGTACGGCCGCCACCGCGCGTCACCCCATGGGTAATACATGAGGCTCACATCCCAAAATACTTCCTGGGCCGTCGAGGAAGTCTCCGGCGCCGTGAGATCTATGGCCTCTTGATCCGACAACGCCACGCGGAACTCGGTGCCCCAGTAGTGGTCGAAGTCCCAGCCGAGGCGATATCCACCCATGGCCCGGTTGCCCTGCGCCACTTCGCCGTCGATCAAATCTTCTCCGATCATGGCGCCGATCATCCAACTCATATGTAACGGACGATTCCGCCAACTGGTACCCACCAATGGTTTGCCCACACCAATATGCCGTAACGGGTCATCGGGATGCGTGTGCCGGAAGGGGAGTTGCTGATGAAACCACTCGCGAAACGATATTTGGCCGAAATGCAACAGCGGGATTTCCGAGATGCTATTGGCCAGGAAAGGTTTTTCCTGATCACCGGGCGTAGCAGAAGCGCATTCGCAATCGGCAGCGCTTGGATGGATGATTCGCGGACTATCCCCTGGCAGCGACGAGCCGGATAGTAATACCGACGCCCAAACGGCTAGCCACCAAGCTCGATTTTGCAGTTGGCTTCGCATGCGACGACGTGAGTATGGGCTCGGGTGTGGAGCTGGTACGCGCCGAGCGAGTTTGGTTTGGCTTGCCCGTTCGGAACGTGATGCCGAATGCGACGAGAAAACGGCGGCCGGGATTATGGCAATTGGTTCGCACCGAGTCAACGCGAGCGCGGCACCGTCACGCGGTCGGCGGCGCATGCAACGGATGCATGGACTGCCAGCACCGGGCCGCCCGTTGCTAGCAATGACCGCGTGTGAGTTCCAACTCGTTTACCGCCCAGCCGCAGGCGCCGGCGGACATCCCGTGCCCAACTCGTGTCGCGCTCGGTGCCTTAGCTCGCGGCGAGTCGTGTGCCACGCACGTGCCCGTCATGGTGTGCCGTAAAAAGGTCGAGTTGGTTGGGATGCAAGTCGCAATCGAAAATGTCACTGGGTGTGGTCACCATATGGAAGGCATCCTCTTCGCCAGCATTCCAGAATCCGATTTCCTTCTCCAGAATCCCAATCAGCGGACCGCTGGGGTGGTAGATGGCCCGCCACATCGTCCCATCGACTTCCTTCTTGACGGACTCTTGTTTGCCCCCCTTTTCACCCGTCTTCCAATCAAACGAAAGCGCCATCGCCCGCCGGCCGCCGGCGGGTGCATTGGAAACCTTATAGAGTCCCGTGGCGGTGAGCTTCTGGCCGTCCGGACTGAAGACCAGGTTGATGATTCCACCAAACGGGGCCACATCGCCGATGATGGATACGATCTCGGGGGACTCCAGTCGCCGAATGAGCCCGCCGTCGTCCGCCCGCCAATGGTAAATGTTCGCCACGATGTCCCCGCTGACCAGTTCGTTGGACGCGGGGCAAAATTGCACGCAGTACACCATGTTAGGATGCCCAGCCATCTCGCGAATAAGTTGGCCATCCTCGGTCGACCAGACCTTGACCAATTTATCATTTCCGCAGGTGGCGATCCGTTTGCCGTCGCTGCTGACCGCCAGACCGCGCAGCCATCCCGCATGGGCGGGGACGATACGAAGGGGCTTGGGAGTGGCCGCAGCGGCCTCCCACGCGATCCAGCGACCGTCATAGCCGCCCGAGTAGAGGGTGGCTCCATCCGGTGATAAATCAAGCGTACGGACCCAATTCTCATGTCCGCTGAGGGGCGTTTGCGTGCCTGTGGCAATCTCCCAGCGTTGAATCGTGTGATCATTCGCACCGGCGAAGACATATTTGCCAGTCGGATCGACGCGACATACGAGTAGTCGAGAGGTGTGTGCCCAATCATGAATCTGACGGGCTGCACGCGGATCAAACGCCGGCGCTGTAGAAGGGGATTCCGGTGTGCTCATGCCAATAGCTCCTCAATCGGACCGTAAGCAGGATCGGCAATGG
>SXHS01000284.1 GCA_005773145.1 Planctomycetaceae bacterium
CAGATAGAGCGAGTCGACGCGGAACGTACATAGCTGGCGAGATGTTTCGCTCATACGGTTACGCCCTTATGCATTCGCTGCATGGAACGGAGCTGTCCCTGGCCGCGAACCAAATTCCCGAAATGCAGGACATCGGTCACGCGCCCCTGAATCACGACCGTTCCCAGGATGAATTCGTCGGTTGCATGCGTGTCCGCCTCCTGCACGTCGCACTCGACATCGGCGATATCCACGATACGGTCCACCACCAACCCCACACTGACACCCGCCTCGTCGTAGACCACCACGGGGAGTTCGCCCGTCAACGGTTCGGTCGAGGCGCCGTGCAGTTGAGACAGCCGCACCAGCGGCAGGATCGCGCCGCGATACTGAACCACCTCGCGCCCCTCGGCGTACTCGATGGTCTCAGCGGCGATCTTTTCCAGACGCGCCACCATGGACGTGGGCATGGCATAACGGCGTGCAGGCCCGCCATCAACAACGATCATGGTTTGAACCCGACGTCGCGTGTCCGACGCCGATTCGTCTTGATTCAGGGCATTAATGCGACTTTCGGCACCAACACCAGCCGCCATCGCCAGACCTTTGACGTCCAAGATCAAGGCGACTGCACCGTCCCCCATGATGGTAGCCCCAGCGTACTCTGCGATGCCTTTTAGTTGTTTTCCCAGCGGCTTGACCACGATTTCTTCGGTATCGTTGATTTTGTCTACAACGAGACCAAACGGCCGGTCATCCGCCCGCAATACGACAATGTTGACCGCCGAGTCGGTTGTGGCGGTGGCCGAGTCCCCCTGCGACGGACTGCGTGAGACACCCAGTCGTTCCGATAGGTACACCAGCGGGAGCAGTTTGCCACGCAATCGATAGACTGGAGCTCCATGCACGGACTCAATGCACCGTTGGGCCTCAGTCCCTTCCAGTCGCACCAGCTCCAAAAGGCTCACCTGGGGAATCGCATAACGCTCGCCCGAGTTGGTAACGGTGAGAGCGGGAATGATGGCCAATGTCAGCGGAATCTTGATCTTGATGGTGGTGCCGATCCCCTGCTGGCCGTGCAGATCGATCGTGCCACTGATGCGTTCGATATTCGTGCGGACCACATCCATGCCCACACCGCGTCCCGATACGCTGGTCACGGTCTCCGCCGTCGAGAACCCCGGCGCGAAGATCAGTTGCGAGGTCTCGCGGTCGGACATGCGTGCCGCCTGCTCGGCCGTTAATAAGCCGCGCTCGATGGCCTTCTTGCGAATGCGATCCAGATTCAGGCCAGCGCCATCATCGGTGATCTCGATGTTGACTTGCCCCCCCTCGTGATAGGCACGCAGTAGCAGTCGACCTTCCACAGGCTTGCCTGCCGCGCGCCGCACCTCCGGTGTCTCCACGCCGTGATCCACGGAGTTTCGTATGAGGTGTGTCAAGGGATCCTTAATCGCCTCGATAATCGTCTTATCGAGTTCGGTATCCTTACCTTCCATATCAATTCGGACTTGTTTCCCCAACTGTGAGGCCAGGTCACGCACCACCCGCGGAAATTTAGCCCACACGTTGCCGATGGGCTGCATGCGCGTCTTCATCACGCTTTCTTGCAACTCGGCCGTGATCAGGTTTAGTCGCTGGACCGTACGGATGAAACCGGCATCCTCGAGGCTGCTGGTGAATTGCAGGATCTGGTTGCGGGCCAACACCAATTCGCCGACACGTGTCATCAGTTTATCGAGCAAGGCCACGTCGACCCGAATCGTACTGTCGCTGACCGACGCGGCCTGTTTTTCAGCACTTCCGGGTTCCGTCGCCGGCTCGGCGGCTTTTGTCACTGGGCTGGCGGGTGCAGTCGATGCATTCGGCGTGGCCGCCGGAAGTGTCGTTGCCGGCGCGGTGGACTCCGAATTCACGACGGCGGTTGTCGGAGTCGCAGTCGCAGTCGGCGGATGGACTCTAGCAGGGACATTTTTCTCGATTCGCTTGTTGGACCCCTCAGCCGCTAACAGCTGCTGAATCACGGGCTCGGGATCCAGGCCTTCGTCATGCCCTTGGTTCTCCAACATCCGTAATCCCTCGCGGCACGCCGTCACACTGGCCAAGAGTGCGTTGACGATGTCACCGGTGAGTGTGAGTGCCCCGTCCCGCAGTCGCCCCAGCAGATTCTCCGCGGCATGGGCCAGCCGCTCGAGGCGTCCCAGCCCCAAGAAACCCGCTCCTCCTTTAATGGTGTGCGTGGTGCGAAAGATGCCGCGTATTAAGGCAACGGCATCGGGCTGATGCTCTAAGGCCAGCAGATCTTGCTCCATTTGCGTGAGGTTCTCGTAGCATTCAATTAAGAACTCACGCACCGTCTCGTTGATGACGATTGGCGTGGGTGCATGGGTGGCAGCGGCCGTCGACGCAGGTGGCGTCGCGACAGGTTCCGGGGTGGGGGCCACTGGAGCCGGTGTCGACTCGTGCGCGACGGCTGTGCCTGGAGCCTCCCCCTCTCGAAATCGTTGCAGGGCCGAAACATGGTGGCTGACATCGGCCTCGTTGGACGTCTCCACCGCGTCGATAAGTCCTTTCATCGTGTCTGCGGCATGCAGGATGGTCGTGACCAGTTCGGAACTGGGGACGATATCCCGATTGCGCATGCGGTTGAGCACTTCCTCCAGGCTATGGGCCAAGGTCCCGATGCGGTCCAGACCCAGGAAGCCGGCCGCACCTTTAATAGAGTGCATGGTGCGAAACACCGAGTTGACAACGTCGACGTCGATGTCGGCCCCCGCAGTCTCGATGGTGAGCATCTGTTGCTCGATGTTCGCCAATCCCTCCTGGGATTCGATGGCAAACTCGGCAATGAGTTCGGCGTCTGCTGCGTCCATTGATTTCAATTCCTTCACACGCAATGCGGTAATGCGGCACTAGGTGGCCAGCCCAACGGCTATTCGATCGGACGCCTTTTCCCGGAGAGCCTGGTGTAGCTCGTCGGCTTGCTTGGACGTGATGAGGCTCAGCGCCGTCAACGCATCCATCAGCGTCGGTACTTGTGTAGCCTGCAATTCCAGGAGTTCGTGTAAATCGCCCTTGTCGAGGTGTCCCAATTGGACGGCGATTTCTCCAAAGAGCCCCCCGCTGATCGCCTGTTCGCCCAAGATCTCAAATACATGGTCCATCGTGAGCTGCCCCCGGCGCATGGCGAGGGTCCCAAGTTTGGGACCCGCCGCGTTGCGCCACGCCTGGGCACGTCGCAGATCGTTCGGGGTCGCCCAGCCGCGTTCTAGCACGGCCAGGGCGATTTCCAATGTTTCGTTCATGGGTCGCAGGTAGTCGGTGGTCATGATGTGCCCCTCGAATATGCCTTGCTGGTGTGCTGCCACACAAAGTTGCCGTCCACGCGGCGGTGTCATCCCGGGAGGTCATCATGGGGGTGTTGTACTTAGGGACGGAACATGGAAACCTAGGTTACGGAACGAGCCGATTCTGGCTGAAATCGAGTGAATCGTCCCGGATTTTGGGCATGGCAGCGGTGGAATAATCGGGCCCCATACGAGCCAGGGGTGGCCGCGTGCAACATAATCCGCGTAACCCGACCCGATGGGAGCCCACGATGCGTCTCCCGGCGGCATACGGCGACCCGAAACGGCTTGACAGGCCCCCGGCCGGGGGCGTAACATGCCGGGTTTAACTCGCGCGGATAACACACTAGACCTTCCATTCGGTATCGAGGGGATTCACGTTCCATGGCAGTTCCGAAACGCAAACAATCGAATTCACGCACGGGACATCGCCGGTCCCACGATGCCAAACGCCCGAGGCAATTGATGTCGTGCGCCCGATGTGCCACGGTGGTGCCCACGCATACCGTCTGCCCCAATTGCGGTAACTATATGGGGCGAGTCATGGTGGAAGCGGACGAATCTTGAGCAAGATCGCCTTTCTTTTTCCGGGGCAGGGCGCTCAATCGGTCGGCATGGGACGGGAAGTGGTGGAACAGTCCCGTATGGCGGCCGAGTTGTTCGCGCGCGCCGCCGACGTGTTGGACTACGACTTGGCCCGTATTTGCTTCGAGGGCCCCGCCGAAAAGCTGGACTCCACCGCCATTAGCCAGCCCGCGCTTTACGTCACCAGCCTGGCCGTGTTGGAGCAACTCCGGGAGGTGAACGCCGAGCGAGTCGCGACTTGCCAGGCGGCGGCCGGATTGAGCTTAGGTGAATACACGGCCCTGACGTTCGCTGGCGCCTTGTCGTTTGAGGACGGTCTGCGACTGGTACAACAACGGGGCGAGGCGATGCAGGCCGCCAGCGACCTACAGCCAAGCGGCATGGTCAGCATCCTGGGCTTGGACGCCGCGCCGCTGGAGGAGGTTTGCCAACAGGCCAGTGTTGGGGACGATTTTGTGCAGATTGCCAATCTGTTGTGTCCCGGAAACATCGCAATCTCAGGGACGAAAACGGCGTGTGCGCGGGCGAGCGCGTTGGCGCTAGAGGCCGGTGCCATGAAGGCCGTGCCGCTAGCCGTGGCCGGGGCCTTCCACACGCGGATCATGCAGTCGGCTGTAGCAAAGTTGTCCGAGGCCCTAGACGACGTGGTCCTATCGCGTCCGCGGATTCCGGTTATCTCCAACGTGGACGCCCGTCCTCATAAGGATCCCGACGAGATCCGCCAGTTGCTGATTCAACAAATCGTACTCCCCGTCCGTTGGGAAGACTCAATACGCTTCCTGCTGGATGAGTCCTGCGATACGTTCTACGAGGTGGGCCCAGGGCGAGTCTTGAGGGGATTACTCAAACGCATCAACCGGCGTGTGGACTGCCTCGGAGCGGTCGAGGCCTGCGCGTAGTTTCCAAAGAATGAACCAACATGGCGAAGTCGGCAAGCGATAAGAATAATAACGCTCCGTTAAGCGTGGACATGAGCGGCCAGGTGGCCTTGGTCACGGGCGCCTCGCAAGGATTGGGCAAGGCCATGGCCGAGGCCCTGGGGCGCAATGGTGCCATAGTCGCCTGCGTAGCCCGTTCCCCCGACAAACTCGCGGTGACCGTCGCGGGTATCCGCGAGCGGGGTGGCCAAGCGGAGGCGTTTCCCTGCGACGTGGCCGATCGCACCGACGTGGATCGGGTCGTCGAAGAGATCGTGACCAAGTGGGATCGGCTGGATATCTTGGTCAACAACGCCGGCGTGACCCGCGATACGTTGTTGCCCAATATGACGGACGACGAGTGGGACACCGTCCTGAATACCAACCTACGGGGGGCATTCTTCCTCTGCCGGGCCGCGTCACGTCACATGATGCGGGCACGCTATGGACGGATTGTCAATATTTCGAGCGTTTCCGGGCTGATGGGGAATCCGGGGCAGACCAATTACTCGGCTTCCAAGGCCGGCCTGATCGGACTGACTCGCAGCTTGAGCCGGGAATTGGCAAGGCGCAACATCACCGTGAATGCGATTGCACCGGGGTTCATTGAGAGCGAGATGACGGCCGTGCTCGGCCCCACGATTATTGAGGAAGCCAAGAAGCGGATTCCGGCCCGGCGGCTGGGGACTCCGGAGGATGTGGCGTCGGCACTGGTGTTCTTGGCGAGTTCGGCCGCTTCCTACGTCACCGGCCAGGTGCTGGTGGTGGACGGGGGCATGACGGGGTAGCCGGTTCGGCCCGGAGCGGATCACGCCAGGCGGCGCGCGGCCTCCCTGAAATCCGCTCGGACATCGGCTTGACCCCCTCCCTAAAATTGGGTTATCCTGTGGGGCTTGGAGGGGTAGGTCATGTGCGCCGACCCGGCCACCGCCAACCCGGCCACAGGGGTGAAAAGTGTGGGGTTCCTCCCCGCGCTAGGCAGTTAGACGCATTAAGGAGACGGCGAAGTGACAGCAGTTGCTGACCGCGTGATTGATATTGTTGCCGAGCAAATGGGGGTCGACAAAGAAATCGTGTCGCGTGAGACGTCGTTCGTCAACGATTTAGCGGCCGACTCGCTGGACACGGTCGAGCTCATCATGGAACTCGAAGAGGAGTTCGACATCAACATCCCCGATGACGCCGCCGAAAAGATCCAAACGGTGGGACAGGCCATCGACTACATCGAGAAGGAAAAGGCGCAGGCGTCCTGACGGAGCCCCTACGCGAACTTCGACCGATTCGGATCCCGCCGTCGCGCATCACGGTCGACGGTGACGGGGATTCGCAAGAGTGACTCGTTACTCCAAGTTCCCGTTCCATGTGGCACCAAGATTGGCTGCGTCAGCATACGGATGAAACGTCGAGTTGTCGTAACGGGACTGGGTGTTGTAACGTCGCTTAGTTGCAACGTTGCCGATCTTTGGCAACGGATTCTCGACGGGCAGAGTGGCATTCATCCCCTCCAGCTTTTCGATACCCGCGACTTCCATGTGAAGTTTGGCGGGGATGTGCAGGATTGGAATCCCGAGCACGTCATTTCCGCCAAGGAGTTGAAGCGAGTGGACCGCTTCACGCAATTCGCGCTGGCGGCCGGCGCGGATGCTGTGCATGACTCCGGGTTGGAATTTGACCGCGAGGATACGACCGTCTGCGGCGTCGTGCTGGGATCCGGCATTGGCGGTCTGCAAGAGATTGAAACTCAAGTCGAGCGTCTTTTGAACAAGGGTCCGGATCGCGTCTCGGCCCTGACAATCCCCAAGTTGATGCTCAACGCCGCCGGTGGCAATCTGGCGATTCGCTACGGC
>SXHS01000036.1 GCA_005773145.1 Planctomycetaceae bacterium
GCGTGAATCGGCTGCTGCTGGATTGCATGCTTTGTTTCTCTGGCGGCGTGATGTTGGCCGCGAACTGTTGGTCGCTGCTCGCTCCTGCGATCGAAATCTCCGCACACGGCCGGCTGCCGGCGTGGTTGCCCCATCAATTAACATCGGCATCCAAAACTTTCCAGAGGAAATCGCCGTGGCACTGCCCCTGTGCACGGAAGGAATGAGCCGATTCAAGAGGTATTGGTATGGGCGGCTCCCTGCAATCGGACTGATGGCTTGCATTGGTGGTCCACTGGCGAGGTGCGCTGCCGGCGTATACTGCATAAGGACGAACCGTAATTGGCGGCCAATTTGCCTATCTCCACAGGACGCGTCCTCATGGGTCACGAGCTGGCCTTCAGTGCAATCGCGAGCAGCCTCCGCTTCCATTCAGGTCGGGCCGGGGACACCGAACTACGTAACCCGTGTCCGCTCTCGTGCCGGTCCCCCAATATCCACATGCGGCCGCTCGCTGCGGACGCGCGAGAACCACCCAGAACATTGGCGACTCACCAAATGCGCGAAACCTCCCATTTCACTCGAGTCCCCTCGGCCCGGTCGCTGCCACCGTCTTCGCTGCCACCGTCTTCCCTTCGCTCGGAGAATCCGGTCGCACCTTCCAGATCGGCGATTCCGCTTTTTTCGGAATCACGTTAAGGGCCCACGCAGAGACGCTGAGACGCTAACGGTGAGATTTCCTCTGCGGCTCCGCGCCTCGGTGGCCTGAGTCCGCAAAAATCGTCGCCGGATCCCGAGACCGTAGTCCAATGGTGAGGTCGCTGGCGCCATTTGTCGGGATCCAAAGATCCGTGCAACACCGCTAAGGTTGAAATTGGTGTTCTACGTCGACTTGGTCAAGACTTGGCCCACCCATTGTCGGGCGTGTTGCAGGGCAGCGGGCAACTTGTCGGGTTGCGACCCGCCGGCCTGTGCCAGATCGGCCCGTCCACCTCCGCTCCCGCCCATGACCTGAGCCGTCTCGCGGACCCAATTACCGGCGTGGACCCCTTGTTGTTCCAAATCGCGGCTAACGCCGGCAATCAACGTGACCTTGGAGTCTCCTTCGCGTGCTCCCAACAGCACCGCGCAAGGGCTGGCAGCTTTGCGCACCTGATCGACGAGTTGTCGCATGAGATTTGCGTTTGACGACGGGGCCTCGGCGATCACCACATGGACGTTGCCCAACTTTTCGGCCCCAGCCAACAGTTGCTCAGCAGTTACCGATCCCACTTGCGAGCGATTGGCCACTTGTTGTTCCAGTTGTGCGATCTCATCGCGCATGGCAGTCAATCGTTTGGGTACATCAAAGGGACCCACATTCAGCTCGCGGGCCGCATGACGTAGCAATTCCTTGGCAAGGGCATCGGAAATGGGCGCATCTTGGCTGGCCCGTTGAACCGCGGCAGCGGCTGCCGTTGGCTTAGCCGTTGAGGCCAGTTGTCGCTTGAGTTCTCGCACCGTTTGCGCCCATTGGCGTGCCGCTGCCGGCACCTCGGAGAGGGGTACATTATTCAGTACTCGAGCGGCCTCCTGCAAAGCTGCACGTGTTTGTTGACGGTGTTCGGACGCCTTCGTGCCCGTCAACACGACCAAGCGGCGGGTGCTGGCCGCCACCCCTTCTTCGCTCAAAATCTCGACGGCGCGCACTTCGCCCGTGGACTTTAGGTGGGTGCCGCCGCACAATTCGCGGCTAAATTCCCCCATGGAGACCATGCGGACAGGGTCGGGATATTTTTCGCCGAACAACATCATGGCACCTGCCTGGCGGGCTTCGGCCAATGGCACAATCTGCCAGCGAATCGGCTCGTTGCCGGCGATCCGTTGTTCCATATCCGCTTGGACGGCCGACAACTGTTCGGGAGCCACAGCTGTCATGTTGGTGAAATCAAACCGCAACCAATCTTCATCAACCTTGGATCCCTGTTGCTGGGCATGGCTCCCCAGTTGTTTCTGCAAGGCGTGATGCAGAATGTGGGTCGCGGAATGGGCTCGCTGAATCCCCGCGCGGCGCTCCGCATGAACACGGGCCGTGACCCGATCTCCGACTTTCATGTCGCCACTCAGCAGATGTCCATGGTGGACGATCAGGGCGCCATGTTTCTGCGTATCACGCACTTCGAACCGATATTGCTCCCCTTCCAACACGCCGGAATCACCCACTTGGCCGCCACTTTCGCCGTAAAATGGCGTGTGATCCAAAACGACGATCAGTCGCTGATCGTGCCCCACTTCTTGCACATGGTCACAGAGGTGTCCGCGCGCGATGATGGCGCGAATCGTGGCGGGGCTCTCCGTGACCTCGTACCCCAAGAACGGGGTCTCATGAATGGCTTTTTTGAGTGCGTCGAGCGGATCGCCGGTATCCCCCATCACGACGTGGGCGATCTTCCCGGAGGTCTCACCATGCTGTGTCATGGCGTCTCGAAACCCTTGCCAATCGACGGCCAGATTCTTTTCGGCCGCCATGGACTCGAATAACTCCGGCGGAACACCGTAGGTCTGGTACAGCTCCGCGATCTCGCGGCCATCGACATGCATGCGCTGCTGCCGTTCCATCTCGCCAAAGATGCGCTCGATGCGGGCCAATCCCGCGTCGATGGTGCTCAGAAAATTGGCTTCTTCCGCCTTCACCACCTCGGCGACCCGCTCGGTAGTTTCCTGCAATTCAGGGTAAGGCACCTTCATCTGTTGCACGACAACCGGGACGAGTTGATACAAAAACGGCTGAGTCATGCCCAATTGATGTCCGTCCAGAACGGCCCGACGCAGCAACCGGCGTATGACATACTTCTCTTTGTTGGGCCCCGGATAAACATTCTCGTGAATGGCCATCGTGCAGGCTCGAACATGGTCGGTGATGCGTCGCAGTCGCCGACCGCTCTCCGCGCTAGGATCGTATTTCAGTCCACAAACTTCGGCCGCTGCCCGGACGATCGGAATCAGAATGTCGATATGGAAATTGGAATCGACACCCTGCATGGTGGCGGCCATACGTTCGAGTCCCATCCCCGTATCGATATTCTTACTGGGGAGCGGACGCAGGTTGTTCGGTGGATTGCCAACCCGGTTGAATTGCGTGAACACCAAGTTCCAGATTTCAACGGAACCGCCGTCCGCTGTATGGAAGAAGATCTCGCTGCAGGGGCCGCACACTCCATCCGGTCCCTGCGTGGGAGCCCCCGCTGGCCAGAAGTTGTCATCTTCACCCATGCGTTCCAGACGGGCGGGGGAGATCTTGATGTCACGCAACCAGATCTCGGCCGCCTCGTCGTCATCTTTGTACACGGAGATTGAGAGCCGATCGCCAGCCAATCCCATCCAGCGTTTATCCGTGAGGAACTCCCAAGCCCAATGAATGGCCTCGCGTTTGAAATAGTCCCCGAAGCTGAAATTGCC
>SXHS01000285.1 GCA_005773145.1 Planctomycetaceae bacterium
CGTTGCCAGCATTGCTGGCAACGTGGACGAACCAGTTTCGCAAGAGTCCTACGTCGCTGGCGACTTTATCGGTTGCACCGATCACGAGACTTGCGAAGTTTTTGCGTATTAAGGGAATGTTGGTGGAGACCTGAGACGGGCGATTTGAGATTTCAAATTTGAGATCGGGTTATGCCGGTAAGACCGGCTTTTATGCTAGCTGGCAATGGGACCTAACCGGGTGCTGGAACTAATGGCAGCATGAGCCCGCAGCGCCCCAAGCAGGTCCTGTGCGAGCGACATGTTGCATAATCCGCACCAACGATTTGGTCGCGCGCGACGCGATCCTTTTTCCTCATCGCCAGACTTTTCCTAGGCGGTCCCCATCGGCTGGCTAACTAGCATGGAATCTTGAGGCCCAGATGGGGCCTCGTGACGGCCTCGTTCTCCGGGAAATTTCCCGTTTCCGACCGAGGGCCGGTCATCTCTTCGATTCGCTCGTGGCTCGTTATCTCGCGACTGATGTTTCTCGTTTCACTCCGTCTGGCTTTTGGGAGTCCGCTCATGTTGTCGTGGTTGATAGGCACGCGACCAAGAGAAGTTGCACGCCGGTCTCGCCCTCGTCTGGGGCATGCGCGTTGGCTGCAGTTGGAGTCGTTGGAAACACGCCGCATGCTGTCGGTGGCGCCGATTGCCGATTGGACGATCGCTGCGGCTCAGGAATTGTCAACCACCGTGCCGACCAGTCACAAACCACAATCCAAGGTGTGGGAAAACGACAACGCCTGGTGGTCGGTGATTCCGAATGGCTCGGGAACCCACCTCTATAAACTGACCGGCAATGCGTGGCAGCAACAGTTGCAACTGACGACCGAAACGGAAATTCAGGCGGACGTGAAGTCGCTGGGGAACCTCGCGCATGTACTCTTGTTTGATGGTCCGCAGTCCCAGTTGGCCACGCTGGAGTATTCGTCGACCCTGGGCGTCTACCAATGGTGGTCAGCCCGCGCCGGCCTGGTGGATATCGGTCTCGACAATGGTGTCGAAACGGCTACCATCGATGTGGACTCGACGGGTCGCATGTGGCTGGCGTCCGATGGCACTTCGCAGATTAATGTGCGCTACAGCGATGGTCTCTACGACTCCTGGAGTGCCCCCATCACGCTCGCCGACAATGTTAGCTCCGATGATATCGCCGTGATTACGGCCATGCCCAACAATCGGATGGGGGTTTTCTGGTCCAATCAGACGACGGAACGCTTTGGATTCCGTATTCATCTCGATGGAACGGCGCCCGAATTGTGGACGACCGATGAGGTGCCAGCCTCACAGTCGGCTCTGAACCTTGGGCACGGCATGGCCGACGATCACGTGAATGTGGCGGTAACGAGTGACGGGACGCTGTATGCGGCCGTCAAGACGGGCTACGACACGTCCGGCCAGCCGTTGATTGCTCTGTTGGTGCGACGGGCCAACGGGAGCTGGGACGATTTGTACGAAGTCGATTCCGACGGTACTCGGCCCATTGTGGTGGTCAACGAATCGGCCAACCGCGTGGTGGTGATGTACACCGAGACCAAGGGGGGTGGGCGCATCGTGATGCGGGAGTCTCCGCTGGGCCAAATCAGCTTTGGAGCCAAAAAGGTGGTGATCTCGCAATCGACCAATGACGTCACGGCGCCCAAACATGTCTTTAGCGATGAACTGGTGGTCATGGCGGGGGGATCCACGACGGTTTATTCGGTCCGCATGACCTCCCCCACCTCGCCGGGCCCCGTGACGACCAACACCAACGTCACGCGGACTTTTCGCGATGGTGTCACCCCGTCGAGTAGCTACAGCGGAACACGCGATACGTGGATTCGTGCCACGAGTCCGACTCGCCGAAGTGGAAGTTCTTCGTCACTCACGATCGATGGCAGCCCCGACAGCGCGGCCTTGTTGAAATGGGATATCAGCTCGATTCCAACAGGAAGCGTGGTAACGGGCGCCTCCATTACGTTGCAGGTCACGAGTGGCACCGTGGATGGCTATGAAATCTACGAACTACTGCGCAACTGGTCCGAATCCGACGCAACGTGGCTACAGGCGACTGCGGGCGGTTCATGGCAGGTAGCTGGCGCGCAAGGGGCCAGCGATCGAGGGAACGCGGTACTGGGCGTGTTGTCCTCGCCGTCGACCGGATCTGTGACGTTATCCTTGAATGCCGCCGGTTTGGCGGTCGTGCAACGTTGGATCAATGACCCGTCCTCGAATTTTGGCGTCGTGTTGCAAGACTACGTGAATGCAAGCGACGCGGCAACCTTTCGTTCGCGCGAGACTTCGACTTCGGGTCAGCGTCCCCAGTTGCGAGTCGATTACTCAACCGGCCCGGTCGGCCCGGTTGTCAATCAAGCGCCTGTGGTGGATGCCGGTGCCCCTCAGATTGCCCAAGTCGGGCAGCTCGTGATCTTGGCGGGATTGGTTACGGACGACGGTCTCCCCAGTCCTCCGCAGGGCATCACGACCCTCTGGAGTGTGCAGAGCGGCCCAAGTCCCGTCGTCTTCGGGGATGCTGCGGCGCGGACTACCGGCGCTACGTTTTCGACGGTTGGGACCTATGTGCTGCAGTTGACTGCGTTTGACGGCGCCCTGACCACCATCGACACGGTTACGATCACGATCCAAGCAGCCAGCGCATCGACCTTGGACCAGGGATTGGCCGCCCACTGGCGCATGGACCAACTCGTCGGCCCCCAGTTGACCGACGCCTCGACTTTGGCCAACCACGCCCTAGTCACCGGAAACCCACAAGTAACAACCGGTCGGGTGAATGCCGCCCTGGCCTTCGATGGCAATGACTTTGCCAACGCGCCACACCATTCGTCCCTTAACGTGGGGCAACAGTTGACTCTATCGACGTGGATACGCCCGGGAAAGGTGGATACCCAGTACCTCATAACGAAATCCGTAAAGGATCAAGTGGATGGCTTTGAGCTGTCTTTGTCCAGCACCGGTACCATGTTCGTTCGCTTCAATCAGGCGACGAGCGCCAATGCGTTTCGAGTGGATTCGTTAACCAAATACACCGCCAATGCCAGCCAGTGGATCCACCTGGCTGCAACGTACGATGGTCAGTTCATTCGACTCTTCGTGAACGGTGTTCAAGAGGCGAGCTTGCAGGCCAACTTCACGATGGCCCAAAACACTCGGAATCTGTTCCTTGGCTCGGGTGACAGCGGCTATCGGCCGTACCAGGGTGGCATGGACGACGTGCGCATCTACAATCGAGCGCTAACTGCGGCGGATATCCAGAGTCTGGCAACGCAGGCCTAAGTCGCGATCCCGCGCGACGTCAGAACCGATCCCGCGTCATGCCGCGCGGGTGCGTTGGCATCCGCGCGTATTGACAACTTGGCGGTAGAGCGTCAGGTATTCACGCGCGATGGCGGACCAGTCGAATCGTTGGACCATGGTTGGCACATTGCGTCGCAGTCGCTGGGCGAGTTCCCGGTCGTGAAGCAATTGGTTCAGCGCCGCAGTTAGTGCGGTGACATCCTCGGCCGGGCAGAGCAGGCCGTTGCGCAGATGCTGCACAAGTTCCGTATTGCCGCCGACTGCCGTGGCGACAACAGGCAAACCGGCCGCCTGTGCTTCGAGGATGACGTTGGCAAAGGGCTCACGACGGGACGCGCACACGAAGGCTTCGGCATGCCGATACCAGCCAGCCTTCGCTTCTCCGACCACCTGCCCTAAGAACCGCACGCGTGCCGACAACCCCAAGGCATCGGCGAGTCGTCGCAGGGCGGGCCCTTCAGGCCCTTCCCCGGCAATCACCAAGTCCAGGTGCTGGGTTTTCAGCTGAGCGAAGGCACTTAGGACCAGGTCGAATCCTTTCCGTGGCCAGAGGTTGCCCAGGCTCAACAAGTAGGGGCGATCCAAGGGACGCGGAGCCTGAGCGAATTGAGACAAGTTCACGCCGTTGTGAATGGTATGCAGTCGATCTTGGGATGTGCGTGGCGGCAGCAAATGCTCAATCACTTCGCGCAAATAGCGACCTTGTGCGATGATGCCATCGGCCTCGGCGAGCGTGGAGGCCACGCGTGCTCGCAGTCGAGGGTGTTTGCAAATCTGCTCCCCGGGCAAGATGTCGCTGCCATGTGGACGGACCACAAAGGGGACACCTAGCCATCGCCGAAACGTGGCCGCCACGAAACCTGGGGGATATGTGGCGTGACAATGCAGCACGTCGAACCGATGTCGCAGGTGCAAAGTGGCGAGTTTGGCGATCGCCAAGCGGACGCCATGACGCTTCGAAAGTGGACGGCGGTAACGAACGACCGGATAGGGATATTGAGCGTCGTCATGGGCTCGACGGGGCTTGGGAGCCAGGATGACAACCTTCTGGCCGGCGGCGACCAATTGTCGCGCCAAATTGTCCAATACGCCCTCAGCACCGCCAATATCTGGAAAAAAGGAGTCGGTATAACAGCCAATGCTTAGCGGTCGGCAGTCGGCGCCTGTCGTGGGGAGCGGGGGATGTCGAGTTGTCTGGGATTGCACGCGTGGGGCTCGAGTTCAGCTGACGTGATGAGGTGGGTGAAAATACTCCGTTCGAGAATCTCCTGAGCGGACGGCTTAGGCGGCCCGCAAGCTGTTGGGCTGGAGTGAGTTGGCGCCGATACGCAACAAGTGTGCGACGATTTGATCCGTCGAGTGCAGTGCCGTGTTGAAGCGGACAATGGAGACCGGATGCGTCTCCTTGATCAAGTCGAGCAGTTCCAGGTACTCACGCCGGTGGTCCGTGAGGAGATCCTTGGCGGTTGTGCTATTCAGCTGCTTTAGTCGGTGAGGCTTGTCTCGGGTCAGCACACGATCGAGCAGCAGATCATCGGGCGCATCCAACCATACGACGCGATCGATGAGATGAGACCAGTGGTCCACGGCGCTCAGCCACCAATCACCTCCCCGAAGCGTTTGCATGCGCGCGAGCCGGTAGAGAGGTCCTTGATCAAAGATGAGTCGTTCCGACCCACGTCCCACGACCTCCCCCAGCGTATCGATCACGATTTGGTCCGCGATTTCATTGCGTACATCGTGCCCCAAGGCGAGCGCGGTCAGGAAGTCGGGGCACGCACGCAGGCAATGGCGGGCGAACGAGAAAGGATGCTGGCCTCTGGAAAGTCCCCGGCTGTAGGTCGCCGATGGATCGGCCTGTGCCAGCGCGTGAGCGAGTGTCGTCTTACCGGTTCCAGCCACTCCGACGACTTCGAGCGTGCGAGTGAAGAACTTATGCGGTTTCATCGAGCCCCCTCATGATGCCAGGTCGTTGAATCAGCCCACTCGTGACCACCACTGCAGAGCAGTGACTCAGTTCAACCGTTCCCATACGGCTGCGATTGCTTCCCTTGCTACTTGCTCGACGTCCTGTTGACCATCGATGACATGGGCCGTGTGGGGATTCCAGGAAAACTGCCACGCCTCTTCGCTGCGCGCGCGGAGTTGCGACTCACGCATGCTTCCGCCACGCTGTTGAGCGCGGGCCACTGCAACGTCGGGAGGAACACGCAACACCAGCATCCGATCGGGAGGGAGTATCTGTTGGTGATACCACTGGGCGCGATCCGTCAACCATTGGGCCAGACGCGCGGCAACGGGCGAGGCTGCGCCGATCGATGTTGCGCTGTTCGGTACGAAGCTCGGTGGGCTGTCCATCTGCTTCAAGCCGGCCACGGGCCAGCGATCGCAGAGCACAATCCAACCGCATGCTGCGGAACGCCGTACGCGGCGGTAGAGCCGGTAGCGGTCGCGCGCCAGACAGGCCGCTCGAGTCAGCTGCCAAAACGTAAGTGGTTCAGGATTTGACGCGCTAGCTGGACGAGTTGATGCGGCGGAGGCGATCCGCCGCACTGCCTTGGAAATCAATTCCACGGACCGCGTCAGCCAGGATCGGGGGGGCTTTCCCATATGGACGCGGTCGGTGGTTAAGTGTCGGCGAAAGTGTTGCTCCAGACGGTTGACGAGGGTCGATTTGCCAGAGCCATCCCCACCCACGACGGCTAGTACCATCCCGCCACCAGCCAATTGTTTGCCAGGAGTAGTCCAACGCAAGCGACGGGCGGCGGAGGCCTGCAATCGACGCCCCATCTTCAGGCAGGCGTCCCATGTAGGAAGTTGGCGGCCGTGCGGCTGTAAAGCACGATGGAGTTGCCCGCGGACTCTCATCCGCTGCCAAGTCGTGGTCCCCACCTGCGCGGCCTGCACGCACGCGAAAAATAGGTCGTGTGTGACGCATGGCAAGTATCGCGAGAGCCATTCGCGGGCCCGAGCCGAGTCGCTGCGACGCAGGTGGTAGTCGAGTTCAACGTGTTGGCCGAGCTGATCGAAGGCGCGCAAATGATTGCGACGCCAGGTACATTTCAGCACCATCCGCAACACATAGAGAATCATTTCCACTTCGGGTGCGGGAGTTGGCAACGGCGTGTCATGTTGCGCGGAAGCGACGACCGCTGACTCCACCGGAAGATGGAAATTTTTCGTTAAGTCATGCCCCACCACCAGTCGCAGGTGCAGGTGGACATGCACCATCTGCCCCGTGTCACGATCCAGCCCAAAGTAGTGCGTGATCCCCGGAATGGGAACAGTTTGCTGGCGGTACGCTTGGCGAAAACCGAGTTGACATAGCACGCTGAGGGCCGCACCGGCCGAAGCCCGGTCGACAA
>SXHS01000286.1 GCA_005773145.1 Planctomycetaceae bacterium
AGCTGGGACCGGCGAAAAACCGGGACCATATCGTGGTACATGCCCTGTCTACCGACGATCAAATGCGCTACCGGGTCGTAATCGAGGAGGGAGCACTCATGGCTGGTGGGCAAGCGGGCCGAGCGGAAAGTGGCGCGCGTCAGCAAACAGTTCCCACGAGGCAGGGCCGGCCCGCGGCTAAGCCACGCAGCAAGTAAGCGCGCTCGCTGCCGTTTTGGAAGGCTCTTCACCGCCAAGTCGCGGACCACGCGAAGAGATCGGCGCACGGGAGCCGACCGCGTAGACTCACAAGTAGGGAGATGCCAACCGCGCTATCCCATCTCGTAGCCGCAACGCCAAGCTGCGATTTTCTAACGATTCCAAGGTAACGATTTCCGAGGTGGCGATACGCTCCCCCAGTCGCTGTGTGATGGTCTTGGCCAAGGACGCGCTGTAGCACTCCACGTTGAATTCGAAGTTCAGTCGCAGACTGCGCGCATCCCAGTTGGCCGATCCGAGCAAAGTCCAAATGTCATCAATGACCACGACCTTCGTGTGGTCAAAGGGCGGATGCGAGTGCCAGACACGGCAGCCACGTCGAATCAACTCGGGGAGTGACGGACCGCTGGCCCACTGCACCCAAGCCAGGTTGCATTTCTTCGGAAGCACGATATCCACTTCCACTCCCCGCAGCGCCGCCACGCTTAACGCCGTCAGCAGCGATTCGTCGGGAACAAAATAGGGTGTGACCACCAGCAAGCGTTTTCGCGCGCAGCCGATGGCTCCCAACATCGTCATGCGCAGCGGGTCCACTTCCTCGTCCGGACCGTCGGCGATTCCGCGGGCCACCACATCCCCGACTCCAGCGGGTTCTGCGATCCATGCGGGCCCGTCTAGGATCTCTTGAGCCGCGAACGCCCAGTCGACAATAAACGCTTCCTGAAGATGAGTGACAACCGGCCCCTCGAGGCGGAAATGCAGATCCTGAATCGGCCGGCGGTGACCACGACTCAGCACGTGTGCCTCGCGAATATTCATGCCCCCGGTGAAGCCGATCGTGCCGTCTACTACCATCAACTTCCGATGGTTCCGCAAATTGGCATATTGCATCCGCAACGGTAGCCGCGTGGGGAGGAACTCGGCTGTGGGAATCCGAGCGCGATGAAGAGGGCGCAGGATCGTGGGCCAACTGTAGCGGGCACCCACCGCGTCGATCAACACTCGCACTTCCACGCCTCGCTCCACGGCCTTTTGCAACGCACCGAGAAAATTTCGGCCGATGGGATCATGAGCAAAGATGTAGGTCGCGAGCGTCACACTACGCTGCGCCCCCTCAATCGCTGCCAGCATGTCGGGGTAAGCCTCGTCGCCATTCAGCAGAGGGGTGACTCGGTTTCCTAAGGTCAACGGACGTTGCGTCACTTGGCCGACCAAGTCAACGAGGGGCTGCAAATGACGCAGCTCGTCGGCCATGCCGTCCAGGATATCCGTCACATCATGCCGCGCGAGATCGGCCACGGACAGTAGTTGCGGACGATCAGCGCGTATCGACAGAGCACGACGGGCAATGCGATTGACCCCAAACAACAAGTACAACAGCGGGCCGATGTCCCACGGAGCCAGCCAGATCACGCCGGACCAGCCCAGGGACGCACGGCTGTCTCGCTTGGTCAGCACGGCATGTCCGCAGGTGATCAGCCGAATGCCAATGTGGAAGGCGAGCAACGTCAAATCCCAATAGTGGAAATTCCAACTCATGGTTGAACCGGATCAAGCTGTACGTGTTTGTGGGTATTGGGAATGCCAAGCACTCCCTCTACAATAGGCAACAATGAAGAAAGCTGCGATACCAGAAGAACTGGCCGGGTTCCATGTGATCGTCCCCTTGCCCATCCAATGGGGCGATCAGGATGCGCTGGGGCACGTCAACAACACCGTTTCCCTGCGTTGGTTCGAGTCCTCCCGCGTGGCCTACCTGGAACATTGCGGCTGGACGCATCTGATGGCTGGGGAAGTGCTCGGCCCTATCGTGGCCTCCGTTACCTGTCACTATCGGCGGCAACTCCATTACCCAGATACCGTGCATGTGGCGGCTCGCGTGCGTGAGTTGGGGCGCAGCAGTGTCCGCATCGAGCACCGCATTTTTAGCGAAACCCAGCGGGTTGTCGCCGTGGACGGCGAGTCGGTGGTGGTGATCTTCAATTATCAAACCCAGCGTCCTGTACGAGTCCCCGAGGAACTGCGTCAGGCCATTGATCGGCTGGAGAATTCCGGCGGCTCAACGCAGTAAAGGATTTTTCGATAGGACCGCTTGTTGCCCGGCGAAATATTTCGTGAGCATGCCGATGGCATTTCATCAGCCGGAACGCGCTCGCATCCGGTTTGCGGTTCGGGAATGGTCGCGCTAGAAAACGAGGCGCTTGTACCACAAACCGGAAATCCTGTTCCATTCAATCACCCTTAATCACCTGATCTGACTCCCTCCCCCTTGCGGGGAGGGTTGGGGAGGGGTTTGTATTCCCAAGACGTACCGCGATAAAGAACAACGCGAATCTGCGCGAGAACCGGGCAACGATCCGACGGAATTCAAGGACATCGGACGCGCAGTTGGCAACCCCCTCCC